>NZ_JALBUS010000010.1:0-75419 GCF_033971885.1 Absicoccus intestinalis
TCATCAAATAGAACGCATCACTGTTGGCTTGGAATTCATCTTCCAGGATGACCAGATCCTTGTTTCGAAATCCGGTGATCGAAGTGACCTGGGCTCCGGCTTGATGAAAGGCTTTGGCCGTTGGCAGTGCAATGGCACAGCCTACGCCACCACCAATGATCGCTACTTTCTTATTTCCATCAATTTCACTTGGTTTGCCCAAAGGACCCACGAAATCATGGATAAAGTCACCTTCTTCTTTCGTGTTTAGAAGCATAGTCATCCCACCCACGATCTGGAAGATGATCGAGACGGCTCCGGTTGCAGGATCGGCATCTTCAATCGTAAACGGAATACGTTCGCTATCTTTGTCAACACGCAAAATGATGAATTGTCCAGCTTTTGCGTGTTTCGCAACAAAAGGTGCTTCCACGACCAATTTGGTAACGGTAGGATTCAACACCTCTTTTTTTAGAATCTTATACATGATCATTTCCTTTCCCATACTTGATCTAAAGAAAAAGCCCCCGTGTATTTTGAAGGACTTTTTCAAAGAGAAGAATATTAATCAATATCTGGCATATGGCTGAGTACATAGTCTTCGGCCTGTTTTGACCAAACACCCTTTGTTTTGGCAAGGATCTGCCCTAATTCACTGGAAGCGGAAACATCCGATAAAGCGGTAAGATCCATCTTTTTATGGGTATAGATTACTTTCTTAGCCCCACCAATTTCCTTTTGATGTTCCGTTGTATAAGCAGCTTGATTCAATCCCAGAACGTGAGTCACGATCATGGATGGGTCTAACGTTCCATCTTCAATCAAACGAACAGCTTTTCGCATATCATCGGCTGTTCCCCCTGAAATTCCCATATAGTGTGTCCGAGAATAATGGATGTCATAAAAATTAATTTCCGCCATAAAGTTTTTATCTTGTGGTCCCGCAAAGAAGTCAATGCACGCATCATCAGCCGCCAATATGGAAGCTTCACTTACCGCGGATTTTCGAGCCGACATCACTAGGATATCATCATAGCCTTGACCATCGACAACTTCTTGAAGCAAGCTTACTTCATCATCTACACCTTTAGTATTCAAATAAGTGACTTCCACCCCATTTTGGCTTGGCAAAAACGATTGTGCTCGATCCAATTTATCCTGATGATGATCGGTGATCACAATGTGTTTGGGTTTCTTTTCACCATGTAGCGCATAATCAATCGCTAACATGCCCATGGGCCCCGTTCCTCCTAAGATCAATAGGTTCCCACCTTTTTTTAAACCCATTTCATGTGTATGTGTACCTAAAGGAATATGATATTGTGAATCAATCGCACCAATTACACACGATAAGGGTTCAACCAATGAACCTGCAAAGAAGGTCTCTCCACGATAAGGAATCAAGCAATCCGCACGCATAACATCATCTGAAATGATGCAATAGGTCGCATCTCCTCCCATATCATGATAGGAATAACCTGGACAACTATAAGGTTTATCTTCCAACAAGAGGTTCGCTTGGATCACAAACTTTTCCCCTTTTTGGTATTTATGTGACCATTTGGCTCCCACATCCATAATGATTCCACAAAATTCATGGCCAATGATGACCGGATTGTTTTTTAAATCATTCGGTGCTTTTTTATGGTCTTCACCTTGATTGACCAGTTTCAAAGTAGACATGCATACGCTATCGGTAATGACTTTTGCCAAGATCTCATTTTCTTGCATCTCTGGCAATTCAAATTCTTCTAAGCGTAAATCATGTTTACCATACAAACGAACGGCAAATGTTTTCATATGATTCTTCCTTCTACGCTAAGATACCCAATCCATAACCGACGATTCCGACAGCAAACAAGGCAAAGATCAATACGATTGGATTGACTTTCTTCTTTAACAATTTCATCATCAAAAAGGTCAATCCTAAAGCCAGTAAACCAGGACACAATTGATCTAAGATATCTTGGACTGTAGTAATGGTTGTTTTCCCATTGGCAACGGTTTTGGATACCACAAGTGGAACATTGATACTGGTCCATTTCGTAACCAAGACCCCCATGACAAACAAGCCTAAAATAGTAGCGCCTTCGGTCAATTTTGGCAATAAGTTACCGGATAAATCATGTACAATATCCAACCCTTTTTCAAAACCATATTTTAAACCATACCATTTCAAAGCCAAACGAACAGCATTGAAAGCAACAAAGAACAAGATGGGACCAGCCACACTGCCATTTACGGCCATGGATGCACCAATA
This sequence comes from Absicoccus intestinalis, assembly GCF_033971885.1. NCBI lineage: Bacteria > Bacillati > Bacillota > Erysipelotrichia > Erysipelotrichales > Erysipelotrichaceae > Absicoccus > Absicoccus intestinalis. The sequence continues at coordinate 2,241 of NZ_JALBUS010000010.1, forward strand.
GCTGCCGTGATAGGTCGTAATGTACCCCAGATCAATGGATCACCCACTCCACATAGAGGACCCATTAAGCCAATTTTCAAGGAGTTGATCGTTCCCTCATCAATCGGTTCACCTTCGGCTTTGGCTTCTTCCATAGCCATTGTCACACCGACGACAGGACCACAAACAGCTGGAGTTACATTGAAGAATGTCAAGTTACGTTTTAAAGCTGCCACTTGATCTTCTTTTTTATGATAAACACGCTTGATCGTAGGAATCATATCAACACAGAATGCCAATGCGTGAATACGTTCGTAGTTAAAAGATGCTTGTTGAAAATTTTCAAAAAAGAATGTCTGCATCATATCTTTTTTAGTGATTTGAGTTTGTCTTTTTTCTTCAGCCATGTGTTTTTCCTCCTAATCTTCCAATTCATCGTCTAGTTCATCATCGTTTGCTGAAGCGGTTGCCACTGCAACCGTTTGTTTGGTGAATTTAGGATCCAATTCGACATAAACAATGGCTAAGATCAAACCAATGATACCGAATGACAATAAACTGAAATCTAAATAACCACCACATACAAAACCTAAGAAGAAGAAAGGCATCAAGTATTTGATTTCCATCATGTTCAATACCATCGCATATCCAACTACGACGATCATGCCACCTGCAACACTTAAACCACCGGTTACCACATCAGGAATAGCCGCTAACATATGTTGAACCATGGTTGGGCTAACAGCCGCTGCAACAATGGTCGATGGAATCGCAACACGCAACGCTTGTACAAATAGAGCACTAAAATGTAACGCAATAATTTTATTGAAATTCGCATCTTCAGCGGCTTTATCTGCAGCATGTTGGAAGGCAACCGTAATGGTACGAGCGAAGACAGTCAATACTTGACCAGCTGCAGCAACGGGCAACGCAATCGCTATTCCTTCCTGGATGCCTTGTTGGCCAACAATAACTAAAATAGTCGAGATTACACTGGCTAATGCTGAATCAGGGGATTGAGCGGCTCCAATGTTCATCCAACCTAACGCGATCAATTCCAAAGTTCCTCCAAGAATAATGCCTTTGGTTGGATCACCTAAGATCAAGCCAACAACGGTACATGCAATCAAAGGACGATGCGTCTGGAATTCATCCAATACACTTCCTGCCCCACAGATACATGACCAAATAAAGATTAAAATAATTTGTATTGTACTGATTGTCATATGTTATCCTTTCTATTAAAATCCGGCTTTCTTCATAGCCGCTTCAAAATCTCCTTTTGGATCGGAAGCGACACAACGCAAATCATAAGCTACTCCCAATTCTTTCAATTTCTTGAAAGCTGCAATGTCTTCTGGCGTACAAGAAATTGCTTTGGTGATTTGCGTACGCCCTTCTTTAAACTGCATGCCTCCAATATTGATGGTTTTGATGGGTACGCCTCCTTCCACCATTTCCAAGACCTCTTCGGGATTCGTAAATAGAAAGAAGACCGTATCATCTGCATATTTAGGATTGTTGTAGACACGAATGGCCTTAGGTGCATCCACTACATTGACTTTGATTCCCGGAGGGGCAGCCTGACGCACTAACGTTTTACGAATTTGATCGTTACTGACTTCTTTACTGACAATGATGATTCGTTCGGCACCAGCCTCTTTTGACCAAACCGTTGCCACTTGACCATGGATCAAGCGATCATCAATTCTTGCTAATCGAATCTGCATTATAATTCCTCCTCTTGTTCAATCGCAGATAGTTCGAAGGTTCGAATCGTATCTTTTCCGACGTCTAATATATGAGCAACTATGGCATCTGCATTGGCATTTTCACGCATGGTGGCTATTTCCAAAACAATTGGTAAGGACATCCCCGATAAGATTCGAATTTCTTTATCACTATGTTTCATCGCATAGGCACAACTGGCATTGTAGGGTGTACCTGAGAAAATATCGGTTAGGATCAACACCGAATCGGCATTGATCGTCGCAACCGTTTCCCCTAATTTTTCAACCACAGTATCCAAACCCTCACCGACTAAGAATTCAATGGGATGAAAATCTGGTAATTCTCCAAAGATCATTTCACCCGAAGCTTTCATAGCTGTAGCCAACTTGCCATGGGCCAACAAAATTACATCGGTCATGGTCTAACCTCGACTTTTTCCACCAGAAATATTGTATGTTGTTCCCGTAATATAACTTGCTTCATCGGAAACTAAGAATGTAACCAAATTACCGACTTCATCTAATTTGCCATCGCGGCCCAATGGGACTTGTTTGCTATAATCGGTGGATAACTCTTCTGGTTTAACACCACGTGTATACGCTAAGGCTTCATTGTAAGCAGGCGTACGAAGTCCCGTTGCTTCCATGATGCCAGGAGCTACCGCTACAACACGCACATTGTATTTTCCTAATTCTTTAGCCCAAGAACGAGTAAAACTATCACAGGCCCCTTTGGTAGCAGAATAAGCACTTTGTCCTTGACTTCCTTCTTTACCCGATTCACTGGACATATTCACAATGACACCCTGTTTTTGCGGAATCAATTGACGAGCAACTGCTTGAGCGCAAAGGAACAAGCCTTTCACATTGACCGCAAACATTTGATCCAATGTCTTTAAATCCAACTCATATTCTGGATGTTCACCCTTTACATCGACCAATAATCTTGGCTTGTTGATACCAGCATTATTGACCAAGCCATCTACTTTGCCATAGGTATCCACAACAGTTTGAACCATGGCTTGTACACTATTCGGATCCGTAACGTTGCATTGCACACACAAGGCACCCTCTTGCTGATCTTCGGTTGTGACATTTAGATCCGCTACGACCGGTCGTGCATTGGCTTCCATTAGTTTTTGGACAACATGTTTTCCAATACCTGAAGCACCGCCCGTTACAATAATGACTTTCTTGTTTAAATCAAAACTCATAACTCCACGCTCCTTCACAATTGTGATTTATTATAATCACAATTTTTAACAACACCATAGTAACCGCTTCCACAAGGAAAGTCAACAAAAAATATCACATTTTTGATTTTCTAATCTCACATTTGTTATAGAACGCATAAAAAAAAAAGAATGAAGATCAATCTTCATTCAATAATTCTCGGGCCGTATCTTGTGTTGTGACCAATACATTGACATAACCACCTCGTATCGCGCCAATAATAGCTGGCACCTTATCTCGACTTTCGGCAATTCCAATTTTGTATCTTACCCGTTTTAGATCCGTCGTATCAATGCCAATGATTCGTGAATCCAATTCACTTTCGATATGGTGCCCTTGTGCATCATAGAACCGGGAGACCACATCACCCACAACCTTATTTTCTGTCACAAACTGGAACACATCCTGCCCATAGAAATCTTTCCATCGATCACTTTCTTTCATGGTGGGTGAGCCAATTCCCAAAACCGCAATATTCAAATTGCGCCAATAATGGATCAACGATTGATTAAAACTATTATCCAACAATGCTTTTTTCAGTTCCAACGTTTCAGGAATAGCTGGTGCATCAATCAACAAAGCTTTTCCATGCAACGCCAGAGAGGCTTGATACGTGATCGTATTGACATGATATTTGCTGACCACACGTCCTGAAGGACCACCAACGATAGGCACACATGTAATGTTCCGTTTTTCAATACCCGATATGGATTGAGCAAATGCTGCCATGGCCGATCCCCAAGAAAAGCCAATGATCATATCATCCTCTACAATTTCTTTTAAATACGAATTCGCTGCTTTTCCCAAATCCATCAATACCTTTTCATCATTCACATTTCCCGAAGTAGTCACCACAATAGCTTTATCCAAACCAAATTTATTGACCAATTCTTCTTCATACGAATACGTTCCTGCTTGAAAAGGATCAATAGTAATTTTCACGATACCTTTTTCACGACTCAATTTCAATAAACGTGAAATCGTTGATCGATGAATTTGTAAAGCCCGAGAAATTTCGCTTTGTGTCTTGTTTTCGAGATAATACATCTCCGCTATTTTCACTAATTGTTTTTGTTCATCTTTTGTCATTGATCGACTCCCGTAATATCATAAGCCATGGAATGTTGTTTTTTCAAACACAAAGACACTAAATTGAACCAAGAAATACAAGCATCCAAAATAATCGAATCCGAAGTGACCACATTGGCTTTTTCATAAAGAATCAAGTCAACATGTTGAACAATTTGCACATCCACCAAAGGATCCACTTCATGAATCTTTGATTTGAGTCGTCCTGAATTAGAAACCGGTGCATCTAAAAGGATATGGATGGTTCCAGGATGATAGGCATATACCATTTCTAACAATAAAGCAACGGCTTGTTTGGTTTGTGGAATGATTCGATAGTTGCCACGCAAAGAGGCTAAATCCCGAACAACTCCATCCATTCCCAAAAATAGAGGGGAATGGTTTAATAATACTTCTAAAGTAATGATTTGATTGAAACCATCGATCCAAACATCTTGTGCTTGAAAATCAAAAATTTCTTTCCTTTTTCTTTCTGCCAATTGTTTTTGCGTTGCCACACTACGCACAATTGCCAAACGCTGTCTTTCTGGCAAACAATAATGATTGCCCACAAAAGTAGATGCTTGCTTCCGATCATAGCCTGCATTGATCAAATAACAGACATCTTGCATAGCCTTAGACAATATAGACATCGCATCATCACAAAAGTTTTTTTCATCTTCGACTACAAACCCTCTTCTAGCTTGCATGTTCATTCTCCCATGCTTGGATATAGGAAATGCGCTGATACATGCCGGGATGATCATAATAGAAACGTTCAACGATGGGATGAGGGTTGACATCGATCAATTCATCACTCGATAGTTGCGTAAAGGTATCGATCAAAGCTTGTCCATATCCATGATCCACTGCATTTTTATCCGCTTCTTTTTCTTCTTTACAAGAGACAAAATTATGATAGAGCCCAGTCACAAAGGATACAGGAACAAAAACATAGGAAAAGACCATCAACGATAAAACATAATTGGTATGATCCAAACCAAAAGATCGATTGATCAGTGCATTCAGATCGACGATATATTGTGCATGCGGTATCAACCAGACAAAGAACAAAAAGACCAAGACTAAAAATGCATAATGCATATAGTTCCAAATATTTTTCTTATGTTTCAAATGACCAATCTCATGCAACAATACTGCTAATAATTCATCTTCACTATTTTCATTGATAAAATTATCCGCAATTCCAAATTCACGGATCCATAAAAACTTCAATAAGAATGCATTTTTATCATTAGATTTCTTGGATTCATCATAAATCTTGATATGACGTACTTTTTTCTTGGCTTCGGATGCATACGCTTCAATTTGAGAGCGCAACTCACCATCTTCCATTTCGGTAAAGGTATATTTCTTTCGCATCACCAACAAAGACAAGAAAGACATGGTGATCATCAAGATCAAATAAATGGCAACGATGATCAAACCAAAAAGAAAAGATTGCGAATACGATATCGAAAAATTGGATGTCCATCTTGAAAGATGTGTACACAAATAAATGAATAAACCACCTACCACCAGTGTCACGAAGGTTTCAAAGCCAAAATCCAAGATATGATCTTTGATCCATGATTTTCTGGATTGTTTATTTAAGCCATACTTTTCATCGATATGAAAGGTTTCATGATATTCGACCGGAAGATCGATCAATTCTTGAATCAGCTCCATCACAAGATAGGTCAAAAAAGCACACACATATGGATTGGTCCCATCAAACCAAGTAAAGAAAGGGGACAAAATAAAGAAGATATTCAAAGCTAAGGTTCCCAATCGTACCCAAAAAGACATTTTGGCATATTCTTTCTTATAGGATAGAAACTGGGCATAACGAGTGGGTGTATAAATATCAGAAACCACTTCGGGCAGTGGTTTATCCCTTTGTTTCCAAGTAAGATAAGATATCCATCTTTGCCAACCAAACGCAATGACTAAAAACACGATCAATATCATTTTCAACAACATATATAAATCTCCATTTTTCTAGGATACAACAGCACATGCAAGCATTAATTCTTTGTTCATTTTATATAGATACTTATACATCAAAAATAAACATATAGATGTTTTTCAAAAAATAATGTTTGATTAACGCAAAAAAATGTATTAACATGTAGAATTGTAATTGATGGCATATGGCTGCAACAAGCAGCCCAATTACAAAATGGATTTGTTCACAAATCATGAACAGATCCTTTTTATATATCCTTCCTCGTATGAAGATACTGGATATACTCATTTCCCCATTCTTCTAACACCGACAACACTTCTTTGAACTTGATCCCGATCTCACTTAAACTATATTCCACTTTTGGTGGAATTTGTTGATATTCTTTTCGGACGATCAATCCCTCTCTTTCGAGTACCTTTAATTGCCGCGATAATGTTGTATGCGTCATTTCTTCCGGCATTCGTCGTTGCAACTCATTAAATCGTACGGGACCGTCGGAAAGCAAATACATGATGTAGATGGACCACTTCCCCGTCAAGACCTTTTGGGCCGTTACATAAGGACATATGCCAAATAATTCTGGTTTTTCCATATACACGTTCCTTTCTGATACTAGTATCAATAAATATCGTACTTGTTATTTTGATTCCTGTCTTTATAATTATACCCATAAACAGTAAAAACGAACAGGAGTTTTCATAATGAACAAAATCACTGAATATTTAAAATCTTGTGGCACTTTCTATCTTGCCACAGAAGAAAATGGTCAACCTCATGTACGTCCTTTTGGTGCTGTTTGTGAATTTGAAGGAAAACTATATATTGTCACAAACAACCAAAAGAAGGTATACCAACAAATGAAAGCCAATGGCAAGGTGGAAATTTGCGGCATGTACAAAGGCACTTGGATTCGAGTAGAAGGTGAAGTTAAAGAAGATACACGTAAAGAAGCTCGCGTGGCAATGATGAATGATAACACAGCTTCACTAAGCAGCATGTATACGGTAGATGACAACTTAATGACTGTCTTTTACTTTGAACATGCAACCGCAACCATCTATTCTTTTCATGCCGACCCCGAAGTCATCAAACTTTAAAAAGGATACCTTGAAAGTTAAAAGAGCTCTGCATTTTAAGCAGAGTTCTTTTTGTATGATCCCACGATGAAAGAAAACACCCAGAAATACAAATATTTCCGGGTATGTTTGATTTAATACAGTTTTGCTCCAGCTGGAATATGATCATCTATGATCAATAGATGTAACTTTTCTTCACCTGCTTCTTTATGGATGGCACTGAGTAACATACCACAAGAATCAATACCCATCATCGCACGAGGGGGAAGGTTCGTAATGGCAATGAGTGTCTTACCAACAAGTTCTTCTGGCTCATAATAAGCATGAATACCACTTAAGATCGTTCGATCGGTACCGGTTCCGTCATCCAAGGTGAACTGCAACAATTTCTTTGACTTTGGCACGGCAATACATTCTTTGACCTTAACGGCTCTAAAATCACTCTTACTGAATGTTTCGAAATCAACGAAATCTTTGAATAAAGGTTCAACTTCTACCTTTGAGAAATCAATCTTTTCTTCAGGTGCAGGCGTATTGGCACGCTTGGCCGCCTTGGAATCTCCCACCAATTTCATATGAGGGAATAACAAAACTTCGCGAATGGTTCTTTGGTCGGTCAGCAACATCACAAAACGATCAATTCCTAAACCAACACCACCTGTTGGTGGCATACCATACTCCAAAGCTTCTACATAATCAGTATCCACTTCATTGGCTTCATCGTCACCTAGATCACGAAGTTCCAATTGTTTTTCAAAACGTTCTTTTTGATCGATTGGATCGTTCAATTCCGAGAAAGCATTGGCATATTCATGCCCACAAATGAACAATTCATAACGATCCGTAAAACGAGGATCATCTGCATTCTTTTTAGCCAATGGACTGATCTCAATTGGATATTCATAGACAAACGTTGGTTGTTCAATGGTTTCTTCACAATATTTTTCAAAGAATAAGGAAATGATATGTCCAACGGAATTGTGTTTCTGTTCCAATTCAATACCATGTTCAACCGCCAATTGCTTCGCCGCTTCAAATGACATCTCTTGTTTAAAATCAATACCCGTCTTTTCTTTTACGGCATCACACATCGTGATTCGTTTGAATGGCTGGCTAAGATCCAATTGTGTTCCTTGATAGGTGATCACATTGGTACCTAATACTTTTTCAGAGACAAAACGGAACATGCCTTCAATTAGATCCATCATGCCATGTAAATCACTATACGCGACATAAGCTTCAACCGTTGTGAATTCCGGATTATGGGTGGCATCCATTCCTTCATTTCGGAACAAACGACCAATTTCATACACACCTTCCAAACCACCAACGATCAAGCGTTTTAATGGCAATTCTGTGGCAATTCGTAAATAGAAATCCATGTTCAAAGCATTGTGATGGGTCACAAATGGACGAGCAGCTGCTCCACCTAGAATTGGTTGTAGAACCGGTGTTTCCACTTCCATCAAGCCTTGATCATCCAAATATTCTTGGATTGCTCGAATGATTCTTGGTCTTGTGAGCGCAATTTTCTTTGCTTCTGGATTCATGATCAAATCCACATAACGACGACGATATCGCTCTTCTGTATCTTGCAAGCCATGGAATTTTTCTGGCAAAGGACGCAAAGACTTCGATAAATGCGTGTATTCCTTGGCACGTACCGACAATTGGCCATGATCGGTCTTCATGACGGTACCTTCAATGCCAACAATATCTCCAATATCGTTTTTCTTAAAGATTTCATACATTTCATCGCCCAATTCATCTTTACGAACATAGATCTGGATATCTCCGGTCACATCTTGGATATTCATAAATCCGGCTTTTCCTTGACGACGTTTGCGCATGATACGACCAGCAATCGTTACATGTACATCTAATTTTTCTAGTTCTTCCTTGGTATATCGATCATATTCTTCACTAATTTGACCACAACGGGCATCACGATCAAAACGACGACCAAATGGATCAATGCCCATATCGATCAAATCTTGCATCTTTTGACGACGCACTTGTTCTTGTTGCGTAAGTTTCTGTTTCATGTCTTCTCCTTTTCACTCATAAAAAAAGAACATCTCATCCAAGGGACGAAATGTTCGTGTTACCACCCTATTTTGTCTAGAAATCACTTTCTAAACCTCTGCCACTGTCACTAAACAGTGCTTCCTTTAATGCAGGAACAACAAGCAGCTCCAAGGTTTTATTCCCCATCATCCTGTCCTCTTTTCCACCAGCCAAGAGTTCTCTAGACCATTCTTGATAGGTACTCGTCCTTTTCATAGCCTTATGGGTATCGTACAAAACCAAATCCACTTTGTCAATCAGAGATTGCGTTTTCTAATTCCGAAAGTGAAATAGGTCCTTCTCGTAATATAGCTAACTGCTCTTTTGTACAATCCACGATCGTACTTGCCATACCTTGCTGACATTGTCCTTGTACAATTCCATCGATATTGGGTAGATTTTCTTTGGCCTGATCAAAAGTAATCGCTGCAGGATGCCCTGAAATATTCGCACTACTAACCAATAATGGTTTATTCAATCGCTGGATCACATTTAAAATAAACGGTGCATCCGGTATACGAACAGCGACGGTATCCTTCCCATTCGTATATTCTTTGGCAACACCTTCTTTTAAAGGCAGGATCAAAGTCAATGGTCCCGGTAAAAAAGCATCAATGAGCTTTTCTGTACGCGCATCCACTTGCGCAATTTGTTGCATTTGCGAAACCGTAGCGACCATCATTGGAATGGGCTTGGTTTCTGGTCGATGTTTGGCATGTTTTAATCGTGAAAGATCTTCTAAACTTCCATAAATAACACCTACACCATAAACCGTATCGGTTGGAATCGCTAAAACATCATGGGCCAAAAAGGCATCGGCCACCTTTTGTGCATCGAATTGTGTATATATCTTCATACTGTAAACCTCTTTTTATCTATGATAAAATAAAGACATGTTTGATACAACTATTGCTGCGATATCGACGGCACTGGCACCGGGCGCCATCTCGATCGTCCGCGTTTCCGGTGAAGATGCGATATCCATCGTTCAATCTATTTTTAATAAAGACATCACAAAGGCCAAATCCTATACCATGCATTATGGTTACATCATTGATGAAAATAAACAACCCGTCGATGAAGTCTTGGTTTCTATTTTTCGAGCACCCAAAACATATACACGCGAAGACATTGTCGAAATCAATTGCCATGGCGGTGTTTTCATCACTCGTAAAATATTGACCATGGTCTTAAGTCATGGCGCGCAAATGGCAAAACCAGGAGAATTTACCCAACGTGCTTTTTACCATGGCCGCATTGATCTATCACAAGCCGAAGCGGTTGAAGATATGATCGAAGCCACCAATGATACCGCCTCCAACATGGCCATCCAAGGCATTCGTGGCAGTATCGCGGAATTGATCAAACCATTGATTGAAGATTTATTAAATATCATTGCTCAAATTGAAGTGAATATTGATTATCCGGAATATGAAGATGTCGCCCAATTAACCACCGAAGAATTATTGCCCATGACCAAGACATGGCTTGAAAAAATCGATGCGATCCTTGCCCGTGCTCAAAGTGGTCAATTAGCGAAAAAAGGAATCGATACGATCTTAGTGGGTAAGCCTAATGTAGGTAAAAGCTCATTATTAAATGCCTTATTGGAAGAAGATAAAGCCATTGTGACCGATATTGCCGGAACCACCCGTGATTTAGTGGAAGGCCAAATTCATATTGGATCCGCACAATTTAATTTGATCGATACCGCTGGTTTGCATGCCTCGACAGATCAAATTGAACAAATTGGTATTCAAAAAACCCAAGAAAAATTGAAACAAGCACAACTAGTAATCGTCGTATTGGATGGTTCCAAACCATTGGATGCGGAAGATCAAAAATTATTAGACCAAACAAAAGAAAAGACACGCCTCATTGTCTACAATAAAAAAGACAAGTTGGAAACACATAGTGAGGGTATTTGGATCTCGGCTCAAAATCATGAAATTGATTCCTTATTGGATGCCATGAAACAATTATTTGAAACCAATGTTGTCAATGAACATCCCTTATTATCGAGTGAACGCCAAATCGGTCTGATCCAACAAGCCAAACAAGATATGTTGCATGCCAAAGCAGCCATGGAAATGGGCGTGGAACCCGATTTGGTTGAAATCGATATTCAATCCGCCCATGATCATCTAAAAGAAATCTTTGGAGAAGTCCATCGGGAAGACCTTATCGATACACTATTTTCTAAATTCTGTTTAGGTAAATAAAAAAAGTTCTCGTTGTTGAGAACTTTTTTAGTGCTCTTTCCAAAAATCAACGGGTTCATAATCTTGTAGAGGCGCTAAGAAACCGGCATGATCTAATTCTGTTTGAATCAAATCTAAGGTCTTTTGATCTTCAGCAGATATCGTATGATAATGATAACCAGCCGTCACATTCAATAATAATGTCGAATTTCCCAATTCAATTTCTCGTAAATACCGATCCACATCACGTCGTGATTTAATATTCAACGGTGCCTTCAATACACCATAGACACGATGATACACAAACACATCTTCAATTTTGCCACCCAGATCAACGATTAGATTCATCTCATCGCGAGCTTGTTCATTGGTGTGATGCACCTTAAATACACGAGTCGTATCATTTTCAGCCAAGAGAAGATACCCCTTATTCGTTGATAAGATCTGCCTATTTTCAGCTCGTAATAACGCAATATCCTGGACGACAACTTGACGAGAAACATGAAGTTGTTTAGCCAATAAAGTACCAGAGTATGGCTGTTCTTGTTTCGATAAAATGTGAATAATTTCTTCTCTTCGTTGTTTTCCCGTCATTTTATACCTCCTACAATGCGTGCAAATGTTTTAGTGATACATCCAAGATGGGAGATGAATGCGTTAAAGCGCCACTTGAAATATAATCAACCGCAAGATCTTTGATCCGATCGATATTTTCTTTGGTCACATTTCCCGAAATCTCGATCTTCGCTTTTTTGTCAATCAACTCGATTGCTTGCACCATCGTATCATGATCCATATTATCTAACATGATGATATCTGCTCCAGCTGATACCGCTTCTTTGACCATGTCTAAATTTTCTACTTCGACTTCAATTTTGCGGACAAATGGCGCATAAGCCCTTGCCATTTGAATGGCTTGTGAAACACCACCAGCCGCATCGATATGATTATCCTTCAACATCACACCATCAGATAAATTATACCGATGATTATGACCACCGCCAACTTTAACCGCATATTTTTCAAAAATGCGCATATTTGGTGTTGTCTTTCGTGTATCCAACAGTTGAATGGACGTTCCCTCTAATAACTTTGCCATCTGATGTGTATACGTCGCGATTCCACTCATTCGTTGTAAAAAATTCAAAGCCGTTCTCTCTCCAGATAATAAAACGCGAATATCACCCGTTACATGAGCGAGTACTTGTTGATCATGAATCGCATCGCCATCCTTTGCCATCCATTCGATTTTCATGGTTGGATCGAGAAGGGTAAACACACGCTCGAAAACTTGAGCCCCACAAAGAATGCCATCTTCTTTCGCAATCAAGTCAACTTGGCCTTGTTTGGATGTGGGCATGACACAATTGGTCGATACATCTTCACTATTGATATCTTCTTCAAGAGCACTTTGGATCAAAGGATCCACGTGCAAACGCATTGTGATTGGATCAAACATAATTACCTCCTACACCATGACTTCAGCCTGTACCATATGACGATAGGTTTGTTTCAATGACGCCATATTCGTATAATCTGCTTCTTGGATATGTGCAAAAACCATTGGATTATGCAACATTTCATATGCCGATGCGATTTCTTTGGCAGCTCGTTTCGCAAAAACCAAGGATTCCAATAACGAGTTCGATGCCAAACGATTCTTTCCATGTACCCCGTTACATGCGGTTTCACCAATCGCATACAAATGATCCATCGAAGTCTTGGATTGTTTATTGACTTTGATACCACCCATAAAATAATGTTGAGCCGGTACAACTGGAATTGGTTCTTTTTCCGGATCATATCCCATTTCTAAACAATGTTGTACGATATGTGGAAAATGACTCATCAATTGTTCATGACCAATGGGACGTAGATCTTCCCATACATGATTGGTTCCATCTTTTTTCATTTGTTCACGAATTTTTTCGGTTAAAAGATCGCGTGGTAATAATTCATTCGTGAATCGTTGCATATTCTTATCATAAAGAAGAGCCCCTTCACCACGCACACTTTCACTGATCAAGAAGGAACGATCCTTCTCATTGGGTGAATAAAAAGTGGTCGGATGAATTTGTACATAATTGATATTCTTTAACGTAATATGATGTCGAATGGCTACCGCAATGCCATCTCCAGTCAAATGACGGAAATTGGTGGAATGACGATAAACACCACCCACACCACCAGTCGCCAATAAGACATAGTCACACGATACCGTTTCAATGGTACCATCGGCTTTTCGCATGATGATACCATAACAAGTATTGTTTGCTTCGACGATATCTAACATGGTCGTATATTCCAACAAGGTCACATTAGGTAATGCACGCACTTTTTCAAGCAAATGCTTCGTGATTTCTTTGCCTGTCTCATCTTCATGGAATAGGATTCGCGCATGGGAATGAGCCCCTTCTCGGGTATAGTCTAATTTTCCATCCTTATCTTTATGAAAATCAGTGCCGTATTTGATCAAATCATGAATCACATCTTGGCTCGAACGAATCATGATCTCCACACTTTCTGGATCATTTTCATAATGGCCAGCTTTCATCGTATCTTTAAAATACGATTGATAATCTGCTTCATTTTTCAATATGCAGATGCCACCCTGTGCTAAGAACGAATCACTACTTTCTGCATCAGATTTTGTGATCATAAGAATTTTTTTATTTTTTGGAAGTTGTAACGCCGCATACAATCCGGAACAACCACAACCTACTATACAAATATCTGTTTTCATAAGATATCCTTCTTTCCTGACAGTGAGCATTATATTATTTGTCAAGTCTATTGTCAAGACAATGGACTTGACAGTATTACCATCCCTTTTTATAATGTCATTGTTTGTCAAGGAGAATAAATTATGAACACCAGAGAATTACAAGAGGAAATCAAACGCATCAAGAAAGAAAAAGATATGTTGATATTGGCCCATGCCTATCAAAGTCAAGATATATTAGAAGTTGCCGATTATATGGGTGATTCCTATGGATTAAGCGTCCAAGCTGCCAAAACCAAACATCAAAACGTCGTCATGTGTGGTGTTCGCTTTATGGCTGAAACCGTAAAGATCTTATCGCCAAATAAGCACGTTTATTTAGCTAATCGCTATACAGGCTGTCCCATGGCCCAACAAATGACCAAAGAAGATGTCTTGATGTTAAAAGAAAAATATCCAGACTATGCCGTAGTTGCTTATATCAATACCACTTCGGAATTAAAAACGGTTGTCGATATGGTCGTGACCTCAAGCAGTGCCGTGCGTATATTAAAAAAGATGCCTCAAAAAGACATCTTGTTTATTCCAGATCCCAATTTAGGTTCCTGGGTTGCCAATCAACTACCTGAAAAAAACATCAAGACCTTCCAGGGTGGTTGTCCAACCCATTGGCGCATCTCCAAAAAAGATGTAGAAAAAGCACGTAAAGAACATCCCGAAGCCGAAATCTTGGTGCATCCTGAATGTAAACCAGAAGTCACGGAATTGGCCGATTATGCAGGAAGTACCACAGGCATCATGAAATACGCCAAAGAAAGTGATAAAAAAGAATTTGTGATTGGTACCGAAAACAGCATCGTCCAACATCTGCAATTTGACTGCCCGGATAAGAAATTCTATTGTTTATCTGTAGAATGTGTTTGTCACAATATGCGTCAAACGACATTGGTCGATGTCTACAATACCATCACCGGTAAAGAACAAGAAGAAATCATCTTGGATGATGAAATCTTACAAGGTGCAAAAACCGCCATTGATCGAATGGTCAAGGCCGGAAAATAATAAAAAAAACACCAGAGAGTCCATGAATAAAGGACTTCTGGTGTTTTAATTCAAAACTTATTCATACCATTCCGTTCGACGAAGATTTAAATACGGACGAGATTGACAAGCTTCTTTGGCTTGATCCAAATCAATATCTACGATCAATAGCTCCTCTTCATAGCCGGCTTTGGCAATCGTATTTCCATCTGGATCACAGACCAGAGATTCACCCGCAAAATCCATTTGATCCTCGGTTCCAGTACGATTACACATCGCAAGAAAACAACAATTTTGGTAAGCTTGTACACGAATTTCTTGTTCAAACAATTCCATTGGTTCTGCTTTGGTGTTCGCCGTTGGAATCAAGATCAACTGGGCGCCTCTTAAGGCTTCGGTACGAATACTTTCCGGATAGTGTCGATCGAAACAAACCACGATCCCGATATCACCAAACACATGAAAGCCATCATTGGATGGGGTGTAATAATCTTGTTCGTAAAACTGATTGGCTTGGGCAATATGCACCATCTTTTGACAACCTATGATCTGACCTTCTTTGTCAATCAAAAAACTGGCATCATATTTTTTATCCTCTTCTCGAAAATAAAAATTTGGACAAGCCATGATTTGATATTGTTTACACAATTCACGAAATTGGGTAAATATCGGATCCTCTTGATCGATTGCTTTGGCATCTTGATGACGATATTGAGCAAAAAAAGGCGACATTTGCACCTCGGGATACACAATCAAATCCGCTTTTGCCTCTCGTAATAAAGACAAGCTCTTTGCTACATTTTCATCCCAATTCTTTGACATCTGCATTTGTGCGAGTGCTATTTTCATACGCTATCCTTTGTCTATTTCTAGACTCCTACATCGCATATCCCATCATAAAATCGGCCCAACCATCTTGATCACAAGGCTTTTTTGTGATGATATCCGCCACGGACTTGGTATCTTGCGAACCATTTTTCATACAAACACCCAAACCACTATATGCTAACATCGAATTATCATTCGATGTATCACCAAAAGCCATGACTTGATAAGCTGGTATTTGTTTCAATTCACAATATTTCTTGAGTGCAAATCCCTTGTTGGTATGCTTATTCGCAAATTCATATAAGGTCGATTGCGTTTTAAAGCCTTCATATCCAGATTGGATCGGATGGGCTTTAAAATACGCTTCTACATCTGCCATTTCACTTTCGGGTACACGGAACATGATTTTCGCATTCTCCGTTCGATACAAATACGAAAGATCATCGACTTTCTTCACCTTTCGATTGGAAGAAGACGCTGAAACCTGAACCATCTCATCTTCTTTGACACAAACAACGACACCTGGTTCATAAATGATGGGATTGCCATGAAACGGTTTCATCAAATCAATGGTTTCTTTGATCCACTCTGGTTTCATCATATAGTAACTATATTCCTGGTTGGTTCGACAATCACGCAAACTTGAACCATTCATCCCAATCATCATATCAACATCAATGCCCCAGTTTTCAATCATAAAGTCAAGATCTTCTAAGGGACGACCACTGGCTAAGCCAAATAGGATTCCTTTGGCACGCAATAATTCAATGATCTTTTTTGCAGGTTTAGACAGCGAAGCATGCGGTACGATCAGCGTATTATCAATATCACAAACAACGAATTTAATGTTTTTCTTCATCTTCCACTTTCTCCTTTGGCATTTCTTGTATCGTCTTTTTATGGAAGGATCGAACGACCATTGACGATAAAAAGACACTGATACATCCAAATATGCCGGCAAACATAAGAATACTATATGTATATTGTTTCAATTGTCCAGTAAACGCAAAAATCGATAAAAGGATCATCAACAAAGAAAATATAAGATCCAATAACCACGCTTTACTCTTTAAGGCATACATCTGCACACTATTTTGGAGAATAAAAATACTCTGGATCAAAGAAAACAACTGCATATATTCTTTGACATTTCTCGTCATATCATTGATACGAATCAATCCAACCAATCCCAATAGGATCAATAAGACCCCTAAGGTAAACCCATAATCCGACATGTGTTGATACGATTTGCTCAGAAAATACGAAACGATCTCATAAATCCCGATGCCCCATAAGACGATACAAAAGACATAACACAAACTACTGAATTGCACATTTTTGGAAAACAACATGGCTGCACCAATGAGGATACTTGCCACCGCTGTGATGGCTTGTAAGATCGCGCCATTATTCTTGAACCGTTTCATTCTCTCCTCCATGGGTATTCAAATACCATTTTACGATAGCTGTGCCAATGATCAACACATAACCAATCAAGCTCATTCGATCCGGCCATTCATGGAAAACCAAAAAGCCCAATATCGCTGCATAGATCACTTGTGAATAATCAAACACCGATATTTCTTTGGCCGGTGCAAATGTATAAGCAGCGGTCACACTAAATTGGCCCAAAGCAGCTGAACAGCCTGCTAAAATCAAACACAATAATTGGATAAATGTCATCGGTTGATAATCCATGAGCATCGGGATCAAACAGACAATCGATGAAAAGGCCGAAAAAACAAAGACAATCAATGGTCCTGGCACATTATGCTTTCCTAATTTACGCACAAAAGTATAGGCCGTTCCTGCACACATGCCACCAATCAATCCCACAATAGCTGGTAATGAGGCCAATCCTGCGGTTGGCTTGACCACAAACATGGCGCCGACAAACGCAACAATGACCGTAAGGATATCCATGGAATTGGGTCTTTCACCCAAAATAAAAATAGACATCAAGACCGCAAAGAAGGGACTCATCTTATTTAAGATATTCGCATCGGGCAATGCCAAACGACTGATTGCCCAGAAATTAAAAATCAAACCGATGGTGCCAAACAACGATCGCAAAAATAACGGCAAATAATCTCTTTTATCGACATGCAACGATCCTTCGTATCGAACCAAAGAAACACTCGCAATCAAGACCGCAACGATATTTCGGAAAAAGGCCTTCTGCATCGTTGGCACATTTCCTGCCAACTTCACAAAAAAGCTCATAAACGCAAAGCCTAAAGCGGCCAATAATATAAATAAAATTCCCTTTACATGATCATTCATACGTAGATTTTAAACCTTTCAACAAAATAAAGAAAGGTGCCCATCCTCCTTACTGAAACGCGCATATTTTGACTTCTTTTGCGCATATGCCCATTATAGCACAAAGGCCTAGCATTTCTGCTAGACCGACTCATTTTCAAATACTTCTTGCATCGATGGTACCGTTTCTTTATTGGTTTGTTCTTCATATTCTTTCAAAGATGCAATGGCTTCTTTGGACATCGGAATCAAAACGATCATATTAAAGATTGTCATCAAACCAATGCCAATATCACCCAGATCCCAGACAAAGGTATAGGTCGCTAAACCACCAATGAACAATTGTGTTAATGCCAGGATCTTATAGATGGTTTGTGGCAACCAACGATCGCCAAAAAGATAAGCCACATTGCTGCGTGCATAATACAAGATCCCAATAAATGTTGAAAAACTAAACAGCCACAAGACAATCGCAATAAAGATGACACCCACTTGACCAAAATGATAGGACATCGCACTCTGCAACAAATCCATACCTTGTAGTCCATTGATCACTGCATGTGGCGCAGTCAACATGATCATAGCTGTACACGTACAAATCACGATCGTATCAATAAAGACACCTAAACTTTGGAGCATGCCACTTTTGACTGGATGAGAAACATGACTCGTAGCCGAAGCACAAGGAGCCGATCCTGAACCGGCTTCATTAGAAAATAAACCACGTTTGACTCCATTCATCAAAACAGCGCCGAAACCACCTGCAACCATTTGTTTCAAGCCAAACGCTTGAACAAAGATTTCATGGATGACCGAAGGTAAAACCGTAATATTACGAACCATGACATAAATGGTCAATCCAAAATAGAAACAAGCCATGATCGGTACGATCACATCCAGTACTTTGACCGTCATGTTTTTACGTAACACGATCCAAGCCGCTAGCACGACCAAGACAATCGTGGTATAAATCGGTGGAATATGAAAGGCATTCTCAAATGCAGAAGACACCGAATTACCTACCACTTGACTAATACCGAACCAACACAATAGACCCGATAACGCAAATAAGATCGCGATGATACTTTTCTTTTGTTTCGTTTTACGAGTAAAGAAGGCATGAATGTAGTAGGCTGGCCCACCACGATAGCCACCATATAATGGATCTCTTTCATGATAGAGCTGAGCTAGGGTGGCTTCCACAAAAGCCGTTGAAGAACCTAGGATGGCAGTCAGCCACATCCAAAATACCGCACCAGCACCACCCGCACTGATAGCGGCGACAACGCCTACTAAATTTCCCATACCAACCCGAGTAGCCGTTGAAACGATCAAGCCTTCCAATCCCGATATGGCATGGGCTTCTTGATCTTTCTTTTCCATGGTGATCTGAATCATATCTTTAAAATGCCGAATGGGTAAAAAACGTGTTCGAATCGAAAAAAAGATACCAGCCGGAATCAGGATCAACACCAACAACGATAATCCAACATGAAAATGCGGCAATGAAATGGTGATCAAATCACCCCACAATAAATTATAAATAAACTGTACAAACGCCATTGTTACACCTTGACTTTCTCATCGTTCAATATAGAATAAAATTATATATTTGTACAATTAATAGTCTTTATAATAAGCATTGGCAATTCTTATGGAAACAAAACTCATTCAAACATTTATTACTGTCGCTGAACTCAATAGCTTCTCGCAAGCCGCTAAAAAACTGGGTTATTCCCAACCAACCGTTTCGCTACAAATCAAACAATTAGAAGAAGAACTCCACGTGCCCCTTTTTGAACGCGTTGGTCACACGATCAAGTTGACAGAACAAGGCCATCAAAAACTCATGATGGCGCAAGCCATTCATCATGAACTACAAGCTTTTATTACCCCAAAAACAGATAGCTATCAAGGTTCGGTCCATATTGCGATGGCTGATTCTTTATGTGATCCCCTTATCACCAAACACTTTCAACAATTTCATGAACAATATCCCCATATTGACTGGATCATCACGACCGGAGGCACCTTTGATATGTATTCGATGATCGATCACAATCAAGTCGATATCGTATGTACCTTGGATGATCATTTATACGATATGACCCACTTAGTGACAAACGAAGAAAAGATTCCCTGCCATTTTGTTGCCGCTAAACAACATCCCTTAGCCCATCAAAAAAACATACCGATTGAACAACTCATGCAATATGATTTCATCTTGACCGAAAAGAATATGAGCTATCGTCGTAAGTTAGATACTCTTCTTGCCCAAAAACAATGGGAAATCAAACCCATTCTTGAATTTGCGTCGACCCAGGATATTTGTGAAATTATCCGGCAAAATGTCGGGATTTCCTTCTTACCTGATTTTGTGGTCGAGCCCTACATCGAAAAACACGAAATTGTCTATTTAGATATTCCCGACATTCAACTCCATGTTTGGAAACAAATCTTTATCCACAAAGAAAAATGGATCAGTCCTGTCCTTCAAGCAACCATTGATTTTTTATCCAACATTCATCTACAAAAAAAGAGCTTACTGTGAGCTCTTCTCTTTTGCTTCCTTATCACGATCAAACGCAATTAATTTGGCGATGATCTCATCACAAATTTGATCCGTGTTTTTTCCATCCGTCGCTACGATCACATCTGCCACGGCACGATATTTATCTTTTCGCTGATTCAATAAATCTGTGATAAATTCTACATTCATATGGTTATTTAAGATGGGTCTTTCATCACTGTCTTTGACCCGTTCTAAAATGGTTTCTGGTGTGGCAGTCAATAAAACGATTCGACCATTCTTCTTCATATGATCCGCATTATCTGGTCGCAGGATCACTCCGCCACCACAAGAAATGATACCTTGTTTGACTTTTTGTAGTTCAATCAAACAGTTCGATTCCAAATTACGGAAGTAGATTTCACCATATTCATCAAAAATCTCGGAAATGGACATACCCTGTTTCTTTACGATCATGTCATCCATTTCAATTCGATGCATTTCCAATTTACGCTCCAACTCACTCGCAATGGTCGTTTTTCCAGCCCCCATGAAACCAATCAAGAAGACATTATAATCAAATAAAGCCTTGGCCTGAACCCGACGTGAATTCTTCATGATATATTTGAAAACATCCAAAATCTCTTCTTCAAATTCATTATCTTTTAAATATTCCTCTAAGGCCTTAGTTTGTTTCTCTTCTTGTTCTGGCTGTAAGATAGGAATACCTGTTGCTTTTTTATACGCAATGATATCTTGGATCAATTCCATTCGATCGGCTAAAGCATCAATGATACGAACATCGGTATTCCCAATCTTCTCACGAATTTCTTCTAACTGTTTTGTATCGCTCATATATTTTTCACCTCAAAAAAAATAGCCACGTTTATGTGGCTATCATTATACCTTATCTCCATTTTTCCGACAAGTTGGATTTATTGATTGGCCTCTTTCATATATGCACGCACCAACGATGCATCCACTTGTTTCTCAATCGCTTCATAGACCTTTTCACTACGCGTATCCATTTCTGCTTGTGTTGCCATATCCAACGTAATGATTTGCGTACCACTATCCTTGATTGTTTGAATACGGGAAGCAATGCGCTGATCCGACTGTTTTCGTGCATATTCTTTCGCAATCTGCGCTGCCTGACGAATGATCTTCTGTTGATTCTTTGGCAAAGACTTCATAAATTCACTTGAAACCGTCAAAGAAATCAAATGCGGTAAATGATTGGTTTCTACGATATAATCTTGTTGCTCATACAATTTATTGGAAACAATGACTTCATATGGATTTTCTTGTGCATCGATAGTTCCTTGCTGCAAACCAATATAAACTTCCGAAAAAGTCATTGGTGTTGGACTGGCCCCTAATTGTTTCCAAAACATCATATGATAAGAATTTTCCATTGTTCGAATCTTTTGACCTTTAAAATCATCGATGGACGTGATTTTTTTATTGGTGGACATGACACGGAAGCCTTGATCGGCATAACCAAGCAATTCATAACCGCCTTCGTTGTACACTTTCTGAATTTTTTCCATGAATTCGGGATCATCAATAGCCGTTCGTACCAAGTTAATATCATTATAGACACGAGGCATATCAAAAACCGCAATATCCGGCATAAAAGTGACTTGTGGTGCTGTGTTTTGCACCACAAACGGAATATCTCCATCCTTTTGACTTTCCAACAATTCACGATCACCACCCAATACACTATTGGGATACACTTGGATTTTCATCTTACCCTGACTCAATCGTGAAACTTCTTGTGCAAACTTTTCTGCATAAATCTGGGTAACGGTATCTTCTGGACTCGATGTTCCCAATGGCCAAGCATATCGTTGTGTACCCGTACTGGCTTGGGTCCCACAACCAGCTAAGGAAAGGGATAAAATCCCACTCAATGCAAGGGCAGTTATTTTTTTCAATGGATGTTTCATTCGATTCTACCCTCCTAATAAACACAAACTGATTTGTGGAATAAATGTGATCAATAATAAGGCAATCAAGAAGATTCCAATCATTGGCATCGCCTTACGAGCAATATCCATGACTGGCACTTCCGTTAGTGAACTAGCTACAAACAAGTTGACGCCAATTGGTGGTGTCACAAAACCGATGGCTAAGTTGACGACCATCATGACACCAAAATGAATTGGATTCATACCTACTTGCGTGACAATTGGCACTAGGATTGGTGACAAGATCAAAATCGCTGGAGTTGTATCCATGACCATACCAACTACCAATAAGAACGCATTGATCACCAACAATAAAACAACCTTGTTTGTAAAGTGGGATAAGATCCAAGCACTAATGGTTTGTGGCACTTGCATCAACGTTAATACACGCGAGAAAGCCACAGCAGCGGCCAAGATAAATAAAATAGGTGCATACGTATGAACAGCTTCGACAAAGATATGCCAAATATCCGTAAATTTCAATGTCTTATATACAAACAAACTAATGATCAAAGCATAGAAGACCGAAATCACGGCAGCTTCGGTTGGCGAAGCAATACCTGAATAAATACAGCCTAAAATGATAACTGGACTCAACAAAGCCAAGAAACCATCTTTGAATACTTTTAGAAAACCGGCTTCATGCAATTCACTGACTTTCGCATCGATCTTTTCTTTATCTTCGCCATATCGTTTACAGTAATAAACGCAATATGCCATCAATAAGAACCCAATCAATAAACCAGGCACGATACCGGCAATGAACAAATTACTGACCGATTCCCCACTGGCCATCGCAAACATGATAAATGGAATGCTTGGTGGTATAATAACGCCTAAACCACCAGCTACCGCAACGATCGCAATGGAAAATCGTTTATCATAGCCCAGTTCCAACAAAAAAGGAATGGTCATAGAACCTACCGCTGCTACTGAAGCAGGGGCTGATCCGGAAATGGCTCCATAAAACAAACACGTAACTACTACAGCACACGGAATACCCGCAGTGAGTTTACCTAAAAAATAGGCAAAAATATCAAATAATTTCTTAGAAATCTGTCCATGTGCCATGATAATACCAGCCAGCACAAACATAGGGACAGCCAGTAAAGGAAAGCTATCAATACCACCCAACATGGAACGAATCACAAAACTACCACTCGCCGTAAAACTTGGATCAAACAATCCTGGCAATACAGCTACGATGCCTAATGAAATAGAAATAGGTACAGCAATCAATAGACAAATGGCAAAAATAATAAATACAACTCCAACTGACATATTACTTACCCTTTTCCTTTACTGTATCGCTAATTTCATCTGCCAATGTTCCTTCTTCTGGAAAATCCACATCCTTCTTCAATACGATTTCCATATTGATGAACCAACGCTGGATCAAACGAATGCCTGTTAAGATGAAACAAAAGAAAGGTGCTGCTTGCACATAATACATGGGAATGCCGCATGCAGGTGATAACTGACCACTTTCAATGGTTGCCACCAAATAACGATAGGCATAGGGAATCAATACCCCAAAGAAGAGAATGGAAATTGTCAAGTTCACAACTTTAAACATAGCCTCTCCACGTTTTGGAAACATTTTGATAAACTGATCGATCTTGATCGAAATACACTTTCGCGTACAAAGACTGACACTTAAAAAAGCAGACCAGATAAATAAATACCGGGTGATTTCTTCTGACCACGACAAAGAAACACCAAGTAAATAACGCGAAATCACTTGCATGCCCATGATCACTGCCATCGCAATCAGAAGGAGCACCATCAGTATTTCTTCGAGATTTTCTTCTAAATACTTCAGAACTTTCATCCTACTTTCCTCTCTGAATAATAATAAAATTATACTTAAATAAAAAGCACATGTCACGCAGAAGATGACATATGCTTCCTTGCTTTTTACAGACTCTTATGAATCAATGTTAAGATCGTATTTAGATCTTCGGCATTCATTTGACCAGGTGCTGATACTTTGCCAACCGCACCAAAGGTA
Source organism: Absicoccus intestinalis (assembly GCF_033971885.1). Classification (NCBI taxonomy): domain Bacteria; kingdom Bacillati; phylum Bacillota; class Erysipelotrichia; order Erysipelotrichales; family Erysipelotrichaceae; genus Absicoccus; species Absicoccus intestinalis. Next base: position 26,910 of record NZ_JALBUS010000010.1, read on the forward strand.
GCTGCCGAACCAAATACCTCACCACACAAACGTGAAATTAATCCCGTACCTGCCATGGACATGGTGATAATTGGCCGATCTGCATAATTTGTTGCCATCTCTTCAGTAGCCGCTAATAATGTCAATACATCCTTTTTATTGTTTGGCATTACCGCAATCTTTGGGATATCGGCGCCTTGTTCCTGCATCTTACGTAACCGCGAAACAATATCTGCTTGATCTGGTGTCTTATCAAAATCATGATTGGAAGCTACGACTTTTACATTGTTTTGATGAGCAACCTCAATGATTTGTGCTACATAGTCATCACCAGTAAAAGCTTCTACATCCACTAAATCAACCAAACCCGTTTGCGCCATTTTTTGATTCAATGCCACATAAACATCTGGCTCAATGGCTTTTTCGCCACCCTCTTTTGCGGTACGGAAAGTAAACAAGATGGGTGTGTCTTGCAAAACATCACGTAAAGCTTGCGCTACATCCTTGACTTGATCAAAATCAAATACACCTTCAAACCAATCTACTCGCCATTCCACAATGTCTAATTCAACATTCGCAAATGACTTGGCAGCAGCAATAATTTCATCTTTTGTTTGGCCAACAATTGGCACGATGATCTTCGGAAGACCTTCGCCAATCGTGACATTTTTTACTTGTACTCTATTCATCTTTTTTATCCTTGTTCTACCGAATCAACCATTTTCGTATAACGTAAGTTTACATACAATCCCAATAATACGCCAATACCAGTGATCACGATATTCATGACCATGACTTGGCTCGGTGCCATTTTTGAAGCAGCCGTTAAGATCGTATAGTTACATAAAGAAGAAGCAATCATGACCAATGCCGTTACAGTTCCTTTGATTTTTGGGAACAACATATTACATACCGAAGTCGCAATCTGAAGCAATCCACCAGCTCCAGCCCAACCAATAACAAAAGAACCAAGGATCATCAAGCTTTGTGTCTTACCAATCAACACAACGATCATAGTGATCAAGCAGATGGCAGGATACACCAAGATAAAACGAACATCTTTGATCTTACGTGTTAATAAGGCCGTCACGATCAAGGCAAGGATCGTACCAGCGGAATAATACGTTTGCATGATGGAAGGATTGGCCCAACCCACATTTTCGACTGCAAAGTTTTGCGCACAATTTAACCATAACTGGAATGTACCCGTACAAGTGAAACCAATCAAGATCATCGCAATGGATTCCAACGAGAAATGCGTATGTTTTAAACTTTCTACTAAGCCTTCCTTCTTGCCTTCGGCTTTTTGATCAGCATCTGGCAATGGGAAGATCATTACTAGTACAAATAGAATAAGGTACGCAATACCACAAATCCAAAATAAACGATTATACGATGTCAATCCAGCAGCTGTTGTTGAAACTGTCACACCTAAGAAGAAAGGCAACAACATTTGCGAAATCGCGATAAAGAATTTGATTCCCATTGTTGCGACACCTGGTGCCGAATAGAAGATTTCAGTAACAGCTGGATAAATTCCTGTATCCAAGAAAGAGTTGGCAATACCACCAACAATGGCACAAATATACGCAATTTGATATCCACCATTTGGACCGGCATTAAACGCAAAAGCCAAACCAATCAAGTAAATCGCATAGGAAGCACTACCAATCGCAGTAGAAATACGACGTCCCAATTTATCCGATAATGGACCGGCAAATGGCAACGCGATCAATCGTCCTAAACCAAGTGCTGCCGAAATAGCTGTAATGGCCATGGCTTCCACTTGCCATGAAGCCGCAAGTGCATCTTTGATCAATGCTTGTCCTAAAACAGAGCATCCCACACCATGGATAAAGTAATTCAAGTACATGATCAATGCACTAGGCAAATATTTTTTCTTCATTTATTTGTCTCCCTTTTTCTCTTTTATTATTCGTATTTAATTCCTAAGACTTCTTTCATGTGTTCGATTGGCATATCATGACCCGTCCACATTTTGAAACCAGCAGCCCCTTGGAACAACATCATGCCAAATCCATTCATTTTCTTGCATCCAACTTCTTCTGCCATTTCCAAGAATCTTGTTTTGGCTGGCGCATATACCGTATCCGTTACGATCAAATCAGGACGTAGATACGAAGTATCTGGCAACCAAGTTTGTCCTTCCAATGGTTTCATTCCCATACCAGTTGCGTTTGCCAGTAAATAGGAATCGGCAATTTCACGACGCAAGGCTTCTTTATCATCTAAATCAAACAATTGTGCATGACAGTTTGTCTTTTCATTGATTTTCTTTACTGTTGCTTGCGCATTTTCCCAGAATTTATCATGACGATTAAAGATGGAAATTTCTTTTACACCATCCAATGCTGCTTGGATTTCAATGGCAGTAGCCGCACCACCAGCACCAGCAATCGTCATTTTCTTACCAATGACATCGATATCATAGTCTTTCAAAGATTCCATATAACCAATTCCATCGGTGATATGTCCAGTCAATACACCATTATCATTTGTGATCGTATTGACCGCTCCACATAATTCAGCAGCTGGTGATAATTTATCCAAATATTGTCCAACCACGGTTTTGTTTGGCATGGAAACATTGGAACCAACCATTTTCAATGCACGCAATCCTTTGATGGCATCTTCCAAAGTGCTGTTATCTACTTCGAAAGCCAAATATGCATAATCAAGTCCTAAATATGCGAATGCTTCATTATGCATTGCAGGTGAACTTGAATGACGAATGGGATAAGCCATTAAACCAATCAATTCTGTGTGTCCTGTTAATCTTTCAGTCATTTTCTTTCTCCTTTTGTCTTACATGTTAAAAATTTAACAATTCATGGGTATTATAATCTAGCCATCTTTGCATTTCTAATATCATTTTTGTTGGAAATCAGTACATTCAATGTATTAATGATGATATAATTGTCGCAGGAGAAACATTGTGACATTAAATCAAATATTATATTTTCATCGTGCTGCTACATTGGAACACTTCAATTTGGCCGCTGAAAGTCTACATATTTCGGAACCCTCCCTTTCGCGATCCATTTCTTCCTTGGAACAAGAACTAGGAACATCTTTATTTGAAAAGAAGGGTCGAAATGTCTCATTGACCAAAGCCGGGCGACTTTTTTTAGAGCAAGCCACCATTATCTTGAATGATATCAGTACCGCTCGTATGCGGATGCATGAATTTACTGAAAGTGGTGGACATGTCGTCATTGCGTATGTAGCACCACTGGCCCATTGGTTTTTACCTTCTTTGGTCAAACATTTCAAACAATCGGTGGATAATCGCAATATCCAATTTAATTTTTATGAAGGATATACCGATGAGAACATCAAAGGACTTCGTGAAAAAAAATATGATTTGGTGTTTGGTTCCAGTAAAGAAGATCAACCCGATGTCACTTTTATTCCAATATTGAAACAAGAAATGGTTGTTTTATTGCCAAAAGATCATCCCATGGTCAATGAAAAATATCTTGATCATACGATCTTTTCAAAATATCCCGTCTTGTGCTACGATCCCAAAACAGGTTTAGGAAAAACAACCGTGAATTACTTCAAAGAATATAATGTCCATCCCAATATTACGAGTACCTTTCCAGATGAAGACAGTTTGGCTGCCTTTGTTGCGGATGGTTTTGGCATTGCCTTGGCCAGTGATTCGAAACCCATCTATCGGGATGATATCGTAATCAAACGATTGATCCCGGAAGAACAATTTATGCATACGATATATATGGCTTATTTAAAGCACGCGGTGCAAATGCCCGCGGTACGAAAAATGATCGAGTATGTCAAAACAAATGCAGGAGCAATGTGAGATTGCTCTTTTTTAATAGTTTTTTTGTACTAATTTTGAACAAAATAAGAATTAGACATTCATTCCCCGGTTCTTTACACTTGTAGATGGTTAATTGTTAGTATTTTAACAAGCAAGGAGAGGAAACATGAAAAGTAAGTATTCACACATTTTTTCACCATTTACAGTACAACGCATGACCACGAAGAATCGTATTGTCATGACGCCAATGGGTACAAACTTTGGTGAACATAGTGGCGAAATGAGTTTTTTACACATTAATTATTATGAACAACGTGCCAAAGGAGGCGTTGGCCTTTTAACAGTCGAAAATGCCAGTGTCTATTCCCCACAAGGATCAAACGGAACGACCCAATTACGCATTGACCGCGATGAATTCATCCCTCGTTTATTCAATTTATGCGAGCGTGTGCATAAACATGGAGCATGCATCTCGATCCAATTAAATCATGCCGGTGCCAGTGCCATGTCATCCAGAACGGGAGAACAACCTGTCTCTGCTTCTAATATTCCAAGCAAAGAAGGTGGCGAAATTCCTCGTCCATTGGAAAAAGATGAAATCTATATGATCGTTAAAAAATATGGAGAAGCTGCCAAGCGTGCCCAAATTGCTGGTTTTGATGCCGTAGAGATCCATGCTGGACACTCTTATTTATTGAGCCAATTCTTAAGTCCATTGACAAACAAGCGTACCGATGAATTTGGTGGCAGTGCGGAAAATCGAGCTCGATTTACTCGTTTAGTCATTGATGAAGTCCGCAACCAAGTGGGTCCTTTCTTCCCAATTTTTGTACGTATCAGTGCCGATGAATTCTTAGATGGTGGAAACACATTGGATGATTGTATCGATTACTTACAATATTTCGGTGACAATGTCGATGTGTATGATGTATCGGCCGGCTTAAATGGTTCCATTCAATATCAATTGGATGCCAACTATATGCCTGATGGATGGCGTTCGTATATGGCACGTCGTGTCAAGGAAGCCTATGGCAAACCAGTTGTAACCGTTGGTAACATCCGTGATCCTCAAGTTGCTGAAGATATCTTAGCTCGTGGTGATGCCGACTTAATCGGTATGGGACGTGGTTTGATTGCCGATCCAGATTGGGTCAATAAAGTCGAATTCGGACATGAAGAAGACATTCGTAAATGTATTTCTTGTAACGTTGGTTGTGCCGGTCATCGAATTGGTTTAAATCAACCAATTCGTTGTACTGTCAATCCAGCTGTCAATAGTGGTGCCGATTATTATAAACAAAAAGTCAATAAACCATGCAACGTAGTTGTTGTTGGTGGTGGAACGGCTGGTTTAGAAGCCGCTTGCACTGCCGCAGAAGTCGGTTGTACAACTTTCTTGCTGGAAAAGAGCAATCAATTGGGTGGTCTTGCATCGATCATTTCCAACATTCCGGATAAAACTAGAATGAAAGACTTCCCTAAATACTTGATCCATCGTGCTTCCAAACTACATAATTTATTCATCTTTAAGAATACGGAAGCAACGGTTGATTTGGTCAAGAGCTTAAATCCCGACATCATTGTCAATGCGACAGGTTCCACGCCAACCTTGCCACCAATTACCGGTCTTCATGATTTAGTCGATAAAGAAGGTACACGTGTAGCTACTGTATTAAAGATGATCGAACGAATGGATACCTATCCAGAAGATATGAAAGGTCAAAAAGTCGCTGTCGTTGGTGGTGGTGCTGTCGGACTTGATGTGATGGAATACTTCACTGAAAAAGGAGCCGCTGTCACAATGATCGAGATGTTACCAATCATCGGTAATGGTTTAGATCCTGTCACAAAATGTGATACCCAAACCAAAATGAAGAAATACAATGTGAGACAAATGACAAAGACCGCTCTTCAAGAAGTACACAATGATAAATTTGTGGTAAAGAATCCAGAAGGTGAAATTGAAGATGTACCATTCGATTATGGCTTCATTTGTTTAGGTATGCGTGCAAGCACTCCAGTTTTAAAAGACTTAGAAGAAGCATATGCCGATACCAATGTGGAAGTTTATAATATTGGTGATAGTAAACGTGCTCGTCGTATCATTGAAGGTACGACCGAAGGACGTAACGTGATCGAAGTATTAAAACGTCACGATTTTATGTAAAAAAAGAAAATGGATCATATCTTTGATATGATCCATTTTTTTTATTCCGCAAAGAATTTTTCTTTCACTTCTTCAACTGGCATGTCCATTCCTGTATACAGCTTGAAAGCCGCTACACCTTGCCACAGCAACATGCCTTTACCACCAACGGTTTGACAACCATGAGCTTTGGCATCCTTTAATAATTTGGTTTCTACTGGATTGTATACCGTATCCGCTACAACCAAACCTTCATGGAAAACCGACATATCATCAACCACGGACTTATCATCCATTGGTTTCATACCAACGATCGTGGCATTCACCAAGATATCACTATCTAAGATTTCCTTCTTAAAAGCTTCCTTATCCGCCAAATCGATCACATTCACTTTACATGCAGGAACCGCATCCATGATCTTTTTCGCTGTTTCTTCAATACGTGGGAAGAAAGCATCCTTAATATTGAAAATGGAAATTTCACGAGCACCATCCAAGGCTAACTGTACCTCAATGGCTGTGGCTGCTCCACCACCACCCACAATGGTGATTTTCTTATCTTTCACTTCGACACCATGATCACGTAAATTATTATTGAAACCCTCCCCATCGGTAATATGACCAACCAATTTACCATCTTCATTGACAATCGTATTGACCGCGCCAATAATCTTGGCGGCTGGGGAAAGTTCATCTACATTCTGGGCTGCCGCAATTTTATCTGGCATCGTGACGTTGCATCCACGCATATGGAAAGTCCGCATGGCTTGTAAAGCATCGGGTACTTGATCTTCTTTGATATCGAAGGCAACATAGACATAATCCAATCCCAATCGTTCAAAACTGTAATTATACATAGCTGGTGACCCCGAATGGCCGACCGGCGATCCAATTAAAGCTAATAATCCTGTTTTTCCTGAAATTCTGTCTGTTGTCATAAACGTCTCCTTTTATTATGTAGGTACATCATATCAAATAGAGAATTCGATTTCCATTGATTTTGAAAATATTTTCATTTTTGTTTTCAGTTTTGTTACATTATCGCGTGTGCAACGAAGCCAAAAAGGCCAAGTAACAACCAAAATCGCCACAACGTTTACGGAAATACTTTCCATCTTTTTCGTAACCAATACGATCTCGCCATGCACAACGATATCCCATCGAACGAAGATAATTCGCTAATTCATCCAATTCATAGATCACCTTATTGTGTTTTTTGGTTCGCTCATCATTCATCGCATGATTCTCTTCCTTAGTCTGTATCGCCCATTTGGTACGAATATCCATATATGAGATACCGGCACGCAATAAACGATGATAATATTCAAGTGCAATCAGATCCTGACCAATCTCCATGATCATTTGATCATGAATTTGTGCCACATCATCAATAGTAAAAGCTTCTGGTTTTGTTTCATACGTACGAATTGTAAAAATCTCCATGTAAATCACCCATACTTATTATAGTCCTTTTCTTAAATAAATTAAAAAAACTGCTGATATCAGCAGTCTTTCCAAACCTCTTCGGCAATTGTTTTGATCAAGCTCAATTTTTTCCATTGATCCTCATCCGTAATTTTATTTCCCTCTTCCGTCGAAGAGAAACCACATTGTGTAGATAAACACAATTGATCCAATGGTACATAGGTTGTTGCTTCCTGAATACGTGCTTTCACAGCTTCGGGATCTTCCAATTGTGCAAATTTCGAAGTAACCAATCCCAAGACGACTTTTTGATCTTGGATAAAGGATAATGGTCGAAAATCACCCGAACGATCTGAATCATATTCTAAGAAGAAACCATCCACATGACAGTTCTTAAATAGAATATCTGTGACTGGTTCATAACCTCCACTTGAGAACCAAGTAGAACGGAAATTACCACGACAAATATGCATCGTGATCGTCATATCATCTGGCTTGGCATCGATGATCTGATTGATCATCTTAACATATTTCCGACCTACTTCATCCACATTGATTCCTTTTTGGGCATAATTCTTTCGTTTGGAAGCATCACAGAATTCACCCCAAGACGTATCATCCAATTGTAAGTAACGACAACCTAAATCATAAAACGCATGAACCGCTTTGATGTACGCTTTCGCAATATCATCCAATAATACATCTTCATTATCTTTATATCGATCGATTGGTTGATACGTATCACTGGAACGTACACACGCAATCAAATGCAACATGCTTGGTGAAGGAATGGTTTGTTTCAGATCCACATCACCGGCAATGGATTTTAAATACGCAAAGTGAGATAAGAAAGGATGGTCTTCAGGAAAATCTACTTGATCCGTAAACGTTAAAGTGGCTCCTTTTGGCTTATCTCCCTTGAATTCAACCGACCAATTGGTTTGATCCACATGTTGAACGCCATCTAATTCTTCCAAGAAATCCAAATGCCACATTCTCCGGCGAAATTCGCCATCGGTCACTGCTTTTAAACCAACGGCCTTTTCTTTTTCGACCAATTCTTTGATGGCCTTATCTTCAACCGTTGTTAATTCTGCCTTAGAAATAGCTCCCTTGGCATATTGAGCGCGCGCTTCTTTTAAGTAGGCCGGGCGCAAAAAACTACCTACGATATCATAACGATATGGTCTTTGACTCATACTTCATTCTCCTTTTCAGTATCTTTACTTTACCGCAAAAGGAGTTATTTTAATAATAGTTAATAATTAGTTCATTCATAGTTTTAAACTATAACACATACAAAAAGAAAGAGCCTAACAGCCCTTTCCATCTAAACCACAAGCTTGACCTTCTTGTACCGGTTCTGCTTTTAAATACCCACGCCAATCGCGTGTCCATGTCCCATCATCCAAGACCAATGTAGGAATCCCAATCTGTCCTTTTTCCTTCACTTCATCATATTGTGGATCTTGATCACGATGTTGAAGAAACATCTTTAAATTTGCCAATGAAGCATTGATATCGACAAACTCATAATCGATTCCCTTTTTATCACAGAAATTTTTTGCCTCGATACAATGTGGACAAAGATTTGAACCAATGATTTTCATAAGGTACCTCCTGGTTTTACTATACCAAATATCCAAATATAGCTCTATTTAAATGCTCATAGTTTTCCTACTAAATCGATGCCTGGTCGAAGTGTTTTTGACCCTGGCTTCCAATTCGCTGGACACACTTCACTTCCATGGTCTCGAACAAATTGACAAGCCTCTACTTTGAGCAAAAGCTCAGCCGCATTGCGTCCCACACTACCAGAACTCACTTCATACGAAACGATCTTGCCATCGGGATCAATAATAAATGTGCCTCGTTCGGCGACACCATCCACTTCGATCAGAACCTGGAATGCTCTAGCAAGCTGATGGGTCGGATCCCCAATCATTGGATAGGTTACTTTGGCGATAGCTTCTGAATGATCATGCCATGCTTTGTGTACATACTCGGTATCACAAGATATGGCATAGATCTCACAGCCAATTTCTTTCAATTGTTCATAATGATCTTGTAGATCTTCTAGTTCGGTCGGACAAACGAATGTGAAATCTGCTGGATAAAAGAAGAATACATTCCATTTTCCTAGAAGCTGTGCTTTCGTGATTTCTTTAAATGTATCATCTACATATGCTTGGACCGAAAAATCGGAAACTTCCGTATTGATCATTGACATATTATTCCTCCATTAGTGATTGGGAGATCATCCAGATTGCTTTACTATACAAAGCAATCAATGCATCCATGGTTGGTGACACCAAGACATCTCCTTCGGCTTGAATGGCTTTGGCTTGGTTGCATAGTTCTGTAAAATCCGCTTGTAGAGCAACCAATACATCTTTACCAGATACATAACCATGCTCAGCTTCCTTGATCGTTGATAATTCTTGGAATTCAGAAAGAGTGGATACTGGTTCTTGTCCAACCATCAACATCGTTTCAGCTACGGTATCGATTTGTTCGGCAATTTCGTCATAATACGATTCCAACTGTGTATGTAAGGTAAAGAAATTCGATCCTTTCACATACCAGTGATACGCTTGCAACTTATGATAAAAAACTTCTAAACTACTTAATAATTGATTCATGTTTATCTCCTTTCCGGTTATCAAACTTCTTTGTGTTTATATAATATTCTTTTGTTTTAAAGTTTTATAGTAATATTATCTTTATTTTTTGCATTATTTTACATTTTATGTAAATATAGATATATGGAAACATTCACTTTTGAAAGCCTGCCTGTCACTTTGACAGAAAGAGAAATTAACACTACGATCCCTCATCAAGAATTAGCGCATTGGCACGATACTCTTGAACTCATCCAAGTCAAAGAGGGACAAATGCATTGCCATGTCAATGAATCGGATTTCTTATTAAAAAAAGGCGATATTTGTATCATCAATCAAGATCAGGTTCATCGAATCTACAGTAAGGAAGGGGCTTGTCTTGTTCATACCCTTTCGGTGGATCCGATGATGTTAACTTCGATCCATGATCTTTTTCATACTTTGATCTTGCCCATCATCTCAGATCCTGATTTTACCCATATTCGAATGCATGGACGCAATAGTCATGCCCATCTGATTTCGAATTTGATGAATGATCTACAAACATTAGCCCAAGAAAAACCATCTGGATATGCTCTTCAGGCCTTAGCCTATGTATCGATGATCTTGCGTCAAGTCTATATCGTACATAACGATGGACCGCTCGAATCTGAACATGATGAAGATCTTCGAATTCAGAAAAAAATGGCTACCTTTATTTATGAACATTATGGCGAAGCAATTGGACTGAGTGAAATTGCCCAAGCGGGTGGCATCAGTCGTTCGAAATGTTCGACTGTATTTAAAAAATATACGGCAACATCACCCATTGATTTTCTCAATGCCTATCGTTTAGAAAAAGCGGCTGCCCTATTAAAAAACACCCATGCTTCCATTGCCGACATTGCGTTTTCATGTGGATTCAACCAACAAAGTTATTTCAATCGTCTCTTTCTAAGAGAATATGGTATGACGCCTAAAGCGTATCGGAATGCATAAAAAAAACAGGATATTTCATCCTGTTAGTAACAATGGTAGCATGTACGGGACTCGAACCCGTGATACAGCCTTGAGAGGGCTGTGGCTTAACCGCTTGCCGAACATGCCATGTGCCCATTTATTTTATCATAGACACACAAAATTGCAACGTTATTTATGATACAAGAAACAAGTTTCTTCATGCGAATTGATGATGCCACAAGCTTGCAAATAAGAATAGACGATGGTCGTTCCCACAAATTTCATTCCTCGTCTTTTCAGATCTTTTGAGATACGATCCGAAAGATCGGAATGCGTCTTCCCTGTTTCATAGATGATCTTACCATCGGTCCAATGCCAGATATACGCATCAAATGAATGCCACTCTTGTTGAATGGATCGATAAATTTTCGCATTCACAATGGTGGCCTGAATCTTCAAACGATTACGAATGATGCCTGGATCCTGACACAAACGCGCAACATCCGATGCATCATAATGAAGGATCTTCTTGATATCAAATTGATCAAAAGCTTTACGAAAATTTTCTCGTTTATTCAAGACAATTTCCCAAGACAAACCAGCTTGGAAAGTTTCTAAGATCAATAATTCAAATAAGGCCTGATCCTTGTGATGTGGTCGTCCCCATTCCGTATCGTGATAAGCGACATACACTGGATTCTTCGTATTACACCAAGTACAACGATTCATGTTTCCTCCAAAAAAGAGGATATTTCTATCCTCCATATACACTAATTCGATTGATGGCACGAGCCAAAGCTAATTGAGCACGTTTCATATTCGTATTGGGATCTTTTTTATCCAATCGATCTTGTGCACGTTTCGCTGCTTGTTTTGCTCGTTCAATATCAATATCTTTTCGACCTTCGATCGCATCGGTCAAGATCAAACAACGATCCTTTTCAAACTTGGTAAATCCACCAGCCAATGCATAGGGGTCCTCTTGTTTTAAATCCAATCGACAAGGAACCAACGCAGCAAATAAAGGCGTATGATTAGGCAATAAGGTAATTTCACCTTCGACTGTCTTCATATGCACTTGATCCACATCCCTTTCGAGATATGTCCCTCTCGGTGTTACGACCTTGATATGGATCATATTACTCACCAGCTAACTTTTTGGCTTTTTCTACGGCCTCTTCAACCGTACCGACCATCATGAATGCTTGTTCAGGCAAATCATCAAATTCACCCTTTAAGATCCGATCAAAACTATCTACCGTATCTTCTAGTGATACATATTTACCTGGAATTCCCGAGAAAACTTCGGCCACATGGAACGGTTGCGATAAGAAATTACGCACACGACGAGCGCGATTGACAATTCTCTTATCTTCTTCACTCAATTCATCCATACCTAAGATAGCGATGATATCTTGTAACTCTTTGTAACGTTGTAAGATGTTTTGCACACCACGAGCCACACGATAATGTTTTTCACCAACAATCAATGGATCCAAAATTCGTGAACTGGATTCCAATGGATCCACTGCCGGATAAATGCCCAATGCAGCAATGCTACGATCCAAAACAACACGTGCATCCAAATGCGTAAATGCCGTGGCCGGTGCTGGATCGGTTAAATCATCCGCTGGTACATAGACCGCTTGGACCGACGTGATCGATCCTTCATTGGTCGATGTGATACGTTCTTGTAGCTGCCCCATTTCGGTAGCCAGAGTCGGTTGATAACCAGCTGCACTGGGAATACGACCCAATAGCGCACTCACTTCGGAACCAGCTTGAGTAAAACGGAAAATATTATCAATGAACAACAATACATCTTGATGTTCTTCATCACGGAAATATTCGGCCATGGTCAAACCTGTCAATCCGACTCGCATGCGGGCTCCTGGTGATTCATTCATCTGTCCATAGACAAGGACCGTTTTATCCAAAACACCACTATCTTTCATTTCGTTGTACATGTCATTTCCTTCACGAGTACGTTCACCAACACCAACAACGACCGATTTACCACCATGTTCCATCGCAATATTATTGATCAATTCTTGGATCAATACGGTCTTACCGACACCGGCACCACCAAAAAGACCAATTTTACCACCACGCATATATGGCGTTAATAAATCAATGACTTTGATTCCTGTTTCCAATGGTTCACTCTTTGTGGATTGCTCATCAAAGGCTGGCGCCTCGCGATGGATGGGTTTGTATTCCACCCCATTGGGAACATCCCCCAAACCGTCGATTGGACGACCTAAGACATTAAACATTCGTCCTAAAACTTGTTCCCCAACGGGTGCCAAGATTGGATGACCCGTATCAATCGCTTCCATTCCCCGAACTAAACCATCTGTTGATCCCATGGAAATACAACGCACTTGATCGGCACCAATGCCCTGTGCTACTTCTAAAACCAAAGTATCGGCATCTTTTCTTGGTACTTCAATGGCCGTTAATAAATCAGGTAAATGATCTTCAGAAAATGCGACATCGACAACCGGGCCAATGATCTGTACAATTTTTCCTATATTCTGATTCATCCATTACCTCCTCATGATAAAGCATTCGCCCCACCAACAATATCAATGATTTCATTGGTGATTGCCGCCTGACGCGCCTGGTTATATGCCAACATCAATTCATCATGCAGCTCATCGGCATTATCCGTTGCCGCTTCCATTGCCATACGACGAGACGCTTGTTCACTCGTTTTCGATTCCAAAAATCGAGCATAAACAGCTGATTTGACAGCCATCGGAATGATTTGTGCCAACATTTCTTCTTGATCGGGCTCAAAATCCGTCATCTGTTTGGCACCTTCTTCTACTTCTTTTTTTATTTTCTGCTTTTGAACCGGCAATATCGTTTCCAACGTAGGAACATATGTTAAAACGTTCTTAAAATGCGTATACAAGACCTGGATCTTACCAATTTCACCAGCTTCAAATCGTTTCAAAGCATCATTCAATAATTTTGATACGATTTCATAGGCATTATCCATATTCAAATTTTCTACGCTCTTATACAACATCGTATGATTGGATCTTGCCCACGTACAACCATTGGCACCAATCATCACAAGTTCATCCTTTGCATGTGCCTGGACCATCCGCAAGATATTCGCATTATAGGCCCCACACAATCCCATATCCGACGTGAAAACAATGACCAGATTCGGTTTGTTTTTATTTTCTTTTAAATAAATGGAATCATCTGCACTCGAACGAACCGCAAAAGCCAATAAATCTTCCAAACCATTCGCATATTCACGGTTTTCTTCCATCCGACGACGTTGTTTGGTCAGCTCTGTGCTCGCAATCAACTGCATGACCCGCGTGATCTTACGGGTAGACTCGACCGATCGAATTCGTGATTGTATCGCCTGTCTACTCTGCGCCATAGGAATGACCCTCAGCTACTGAAAAAACTTGACCAAACGCGGTTAACGCTGTATTGATCGTTTTTTCCAATTCATCATCCAGTTGACCCTTTTGATTAATTTGATCCAAGATATTGGGATACTCCGCTTTGATGTACGACAACATATCCGTCTCATATTGACTCAAAGCATCCATATCAATACTATCTACATAACCATGTTGGGCAGCATACAACACCATGACCTGTTCACTGACTGGCATCGGTTGATATTGTTTCTGTACCAACAAATGTTCCAAACGTGCCCCATGATCTAAGATCTTTTTTGTGGTTGGATCCAGATCCGAACCAAAACGCGCAAAGGCTTCCATTTCATGATATTGGGCTAGATCCAATTTCAAAGAACTCGACACCTGTTTCATTGCTTTGATCTGAGCGGCTGAACCCACTCGAGAAACCGATAATCCACTGTCTACGGCTGGACGAAGTCCCTCATTAAACATATCCGTCTTTAAAAAGATCTGACCATCCGTGATTGAAATGACATTGGTTGGAATATAGGCCGAAATATCACCAGCTTGCGTTTCAATGATTGGCAAAGCGGTCAACGATCCATTTCCATAGTCTTCATTCAACCGTGCAGCACGCTCCAATAAACGTGAGTGCAAATAGAATACATCACCTGGATAGGCCTCTCGTCCTGGTGGACGACGAAGCAATAAAGACAAAGTACGATAGGCCACAGCATGTTTTGACAAATCATCATAGATGATCAACACATCTTCGCCATTTTCCATCCATTCTTCACCCATGGCACATCCAGCATAGGGTGCAATATATTGTAACGGTGCCGAATCCGAAGCCGTTGCGACCACAACCGTTGTATAGGCCATGGCCCCTGTTTGCTTCAACTTTTCAACGATCTGTGCAACCGTACTGGCTTTTTGACCAATCGCCACATAAATACATTTCACATTGGTATCCATTTGATTCAAAATGGTATCGATCGCGATTGCGGTCTTTCCCGTTTGACGATCGCCAATGATCAACTCACGCTGACCACGACCAATAGGAATCATAGAATCAATGACTTTTAGACCCGTTTGTAGGGGAACCGAAACACTTTTACGCGTAATGACACCAGGTGCTACTCGTTCAACCGGACGCGTCTTGTTGTATTCGATTGGCTCTTGCCCATCAATCGCCTGTCCTAAGGCATTGACAACACGACCCAATAAACCATCGCCAACCGGTACTTCCACAATGTGACCGGTTCGCTTTACAGCATCGCCCTCTTTGATATCGGGGTCTTCTCCCAACAAAACGACACCAACATTTTCTTGTTCCAAGTTCATGACCATGCCATACACATCATGAGGAAACAGCAACAATTCACTCATCATCGCATTGCGAAGACCATAAACGGTCGCAATTCCATCACCAATACTGATGACCGTGCCACTTTCTGTCATTTCTAGATCCTGGTCGATATTTTGAATTTGGGCTTTGATCAGTTTACTGATCTCTGCGGGATTTAAACTCATAGTACCACCTCTAGCTTTTCTTAATTTGTTCTTTCATTTCATTTGCCCTAGCCAACACCGTATTGTCTAGTACAAAATCGGCCGTTTGAACTTTCAATCCAGCAATCAACTTTGGATCCACTTTCACATCCAGTTCAACCGTTTTATGCAAACGCTTAGACAAGACCTTCTTTAGATCTTCGACTTGTTTAGCATCTAAAGAAGCAGCCGAATAAACTTCGACCATCTCAATATGATGATACTTGTCATAACATTTCTTATAGGCTTGATAGATTTCCGGAATATATGCACACAAATCATGTTGATTCAACACACGAAGATAACGAAAAACAACAGGATCCACGGCTTTTTCAAAGCACGCCGAAAGAATTTGTTCCTTCTGTTCTCGCTTGATTTTCGGATGTTTCAAGACTGCAACCAGTTCTTGATCCGACATCCATACACTCGCGCACGCTTTCAACTGATCTAAATAGATGGCATCTTTTTGGGATTCGATACCAATTTCAAATAAAGCCTGTGCATAGGGCATCATATCTATCATTGTTGATCTCCTGCCTTAGCCAAGAAATCATCCACAAACTTGCGCTGTGTGGATTCATCCATTTCCTTATCGACCAACTTTTTCGCGGCTTCAATGGCGACATCGCTGATTGCCTCTTTCATTTCATCCTGCGCCTTCAAACGATCTCGGTCTATATCTTCCTGCGCCTTCGCTTTGATACGGGCAGCTTCCGAATTGGCTTGATCCAAGATTTCTTTTTTCTGTTGTGTCGCATTGGCACGCGCCGTCTCAATGATCACATGCGCATCTTGTCCCGCATGTTGCATCTGTACATCGTACTTCTCTTTTTGTGCCAACGCGGCTTTTTTCAAATCTTCACTCGAATCAATATTGCCCTGGATCAAATCTTGACGCTTCTTCACAAAAGCTAAGATCTTATCCCAAAAAAAATGTTTCGCAAACAATACAATCAAGACTGTGGAGATCAATGTCATGACCATATCTTGCAGATTGATACGCAGGTAGTTCGCTACGTTAAAATCAATCATAACACCTATGCCGCCTTAACAAAGATCAAAAGAATCGCAATGACCAAGGAATAGATACCTGTAGTTTCGGCTAAGGCGATACCTAATACCATGGTTGAGTTGATCTTGGATTGTGCATCC
This sequence comes from Absicoccus intestinalis, assembly GCF_033971885.1. Classification (NCBI taxonomy): domain Bacteria; kingdom Bacillati; phylum Bacillota; class Erysipelotrichia; order Erysipelotrichales; family Erysipelotrichaceae; genus Absicoccus; species Absicoccus intestinalis. Next base: position 43,923 of record NZ_JALBUS010000010.1, read on the forward strand.
GGATTACGACCAACAGCTTCCGCACCACGACTGGCCGCAATACCTTGACCAATACCAGGGCCTAAACCAGCAATCATCGCAATTCCTGCGCCTAAACAAGCCATACCTTTCACAAATTCTTCATTAAACATAAAATATTGTCCTCCTTTTGTTTATTTAGTCCGTTGGCGCTACTTGTTCTCCTAAGAAATAAGAACCCAACGTAAAGAAAATAAATGATTGAATAAATGCCGAGAAACAATCAAAATACATGTGCAAAAATGGCGTTGCGATATACCCAAGCACACCCCACGGCATCGTGATCTTCATCAATGTATAGACCAACATCATGATGATGTATCCGGCCAGCATGTTTCCAAACAAACGCATCGTCAAAGAAATAACCGGTGCTACTTCACCAATCAAGTTCAATGGATATAAGAACCAAAACGGTTGTGCCCATTCCTTCAAACGCGATACAAGACCCGCCTTTTTAATTCCATATGCCTGTACCATCACAAATAAGCTCAAAGCCAAGGTTCCATTGAAGCTCACATTGGATGTTGGATTTTGTAGACCAAGAAGACCCATTAAGTTACTAGCGATCATCATAAAAAACAACGTACCAAAAATAGGCAGATACTCCCATGTTTTTTCCCGTAAATTCGGTTTGATGACATACATGATCGCATTGAGCATCTCTTCTGCTACATATACCACACCCGTTGGTTTCTTTGAAGGATCGGCTTGATCAATTTTCTTGCCAGCAACATAGAAGAAGATCGCAAACAAAATGCATAAACAAAACCACACCAAGATGGATTGTTGGATCTCCAAATGAAAACTTCCCATTTGGATCTCTAATGCACTAACTTGCTCTCCCATGATGATCCTCCTTATCTATTTGTGCATAAGCCAAAAGACTGGCTTTATGCATTAAAAACCCAACCAATACACCAAGAATCGAAAGATGCATCCAAGCACAAATCACCAAGATCAAACCATACATAGTATAGCGAACCACATATCCTTTTTGACCTTGTGCCTTGCCATCTTCCATAGATAAAGATTGCGTCAAACGAACAATCGAACAATAACCTAGCAATCCCATCCCTAGACCAATTCCAATGCTGCATGCCACTTTTCCATCAAAGAAAACCCAGCCAATCAAAGCGGCTACGATGCCAAACAAAAGTGATGTGCGAACAACGAAATCCGTCATTTTCTGCATGGCATCCATTACTTCGTACCGAAAATTCGATCGCCTGCATCTCCTAAACCAGGAATGATATATCCATGCTCATTCAAACGCTCATCCAAAGCAGCTAAATATAGATGTACATCTGGATGCGCTTTTTCCACGGCATTGACCCCTTCAGGGGCCCCAACCAAACAAACCAAACGAATCGATTGGGCGCCATGGGCCTTGGCCATATCAATCGCGGCTATGCTTGAACCACCGGTTGCCAACATCGGATCAACGATGATCACTTCGGATTCTGGAAAATCTTTTGGATATTTTTCAAAATACACTTGTGGTTGTAACGTCTCTTCATTACGGAACATACCAACATGCGCTACTTGAGCCGTTGGAATCAAATCCATGATGCCCGAAACCATACCTAAGCCGGCTCGCAAGATGGGCATGATCACAACCTTCTTAGCCAATTCCTGACCGACATAAGGGGCCATAGGCGTTTCAATTTGAATATCTCGAGTTGGTAGATCGCGCGTCACTTCATACACCATCAAGCCACCAATTTCATCTAAATTCTGACGAAAATCTTTCGTTCCGGTATTCTTGTTTCGCATGATCGTCAATTTATGACGAATCAATGGATGATTAATCACTGTTAACATTTGTTTCTTTTCTCCTATTCAACATCTTACAATTATCTATTTTAAACAAAGAAAAAAGCGTTTTCAATACAACACTTTTCCAATTGTGCATACATCAAATTGATTGGCTGCTCGCAAGCGAATGCCTGCATGTGTCGATCCCTGCTTACGAAACGCATCCTCTAAAACATCCAATGCCAATTGCGGATGATTTGCTTCCTGCGAAAGATGCGCCAAAACAATTTCCTTGGTTCTTGTATTGACTACCTGCATCAAATTATGCGCAGAATCCTCATTGTTCAAATGGCCATCATCCCCTAAGATCCGCTGTTTGATAAACATGGGGCGGCTTGTCTGCATGAGTTTTGCCACATCATGATTGCTTTCGAAAATATAATAATCCGCATCCTGTAAGTATTCTTTTTCTTCATTGGGAACAAAACCCGTATCGGTGATATAAACCAACTTTTGGGTTTGCGTTTCGATCACATAGCCCACTGTCTTTGGCGCATCATGCGATAAACGAATAACCCGAATATGAAAATCTCCCAAATCAAACGTTTCATTGGGACATACCACATGATGCTCTTTCAAATCATCGATTTCGCAATAGGAATACACTGGTAAATGCGCCACATCCTTGATCCGTGATATATGATCCTTATGCGTATGTGTGATTAGTACTCCATCACTGTCATTGATATCTGCCTGCACTTGATCAAAAGCTTTCGCCAAATATTTTTTGGTTGAGCCACAATCAATCAAGAGCTGTGAATGCGCGCTCCGAATCAAACAACTATTTCCTTTCGATCCCGAACACAATAAATCAATGCGCATAAATATCATCTCCTTGACTGGCATAATTCGTAAAGCGCGACAAACTCTTTTCAAACGCTAAATGAATCTTGCCAATGGCACCATTTCGATGTTTTGCCAACGAAAGATCAACCACTTCCGTATCACTTTCCTCTTCTTTATCCTTTTCATAATAGTTTTCACGATATAAAAACATGACAATGTCCGCATCCTGTTCAATGGAACCTGATTCACGCAAATCCGATAATTGCGGTTCATGATCCGTTCGTTCTTCCACTTTTCGTGATAACTGGGATAGCGCGATAACGGGACAATCCATTTCTTTCGCTAAGATCTTTAAATTACGTGAAATATCCGACACCTCTTGTTGACGAGATTCTTGACGTCCACCCGTGATCAATTGCAGATAATCGATGACAACTAAAGAAAGTTGGCCATGTTCACTCTTTAATTTCCGACACTTCGAAAAGATTTGTGATACCCGGATGCTCGAAGTATCATCGATATAAATTTCGCGTTCGCTTAAATGCGAAGCTGCTGCATTTAACTTCGACATATCCGACTCATTCAAATGACCACTACGTAACTTATCGGCATACACACGGCTTTCACAACTCAACAAACGCTTCATCAAACTATCACTTGGCATTTCCAAAGAAAACATCGCCACACAACCGGCATTGCGCTTGGCCACTTGATTCAAAAAATTCAATGCCAAAGCCGATTTTCCCATGGCTGGACGAGCCGCGAGAATAATAAGATCCCCTCTTTGAAAGCCATTGGTGATCCCATCCAGATCCGTAAATCCAGTTTTGATTCCAGTAACACCTTCATGATTGCGTAATTCATTTAATTCCGCAATGACTCGATTACTGATTTCGCGACTCGATTCAAATTCCGCACCACGACGAACCCGGGTCACATCCATGATTGAACGTTCGGCTTGATCCAATACCGCATCGATATCACTGCTATCTGTATAAGCTAAATTCGTGATCGCATCACTGGTTTGGATCAAACGACGCAATTGCGCTTTATTTTTTATCTCTTCAATATAAGAAGGGACAATCGATGGGCCAATCGCTGTATCCACCAAAGAGACAATATAATCTGCCCCTCCAGCACTTGCCAATTGATCCTGATCTTGGAGTCTTGTCATCACCGTGATTTGATCAATGGGTTTACCTTGTTCATGAAGGTCAAACATCGTTTGATACAGACGCTGATGAGCAGGCAAATAAAATTCTTCCGCTTCTAGGTCGGCATCCAAACACATCGTGAAAACTTCGGGCCACATCATCATAGCTCCCAAAAGTGCGCACTCTAATGGTTGACTATTGGGTAACTCGCGCACCATGGCTTACCCCTTTTGGCGAACTTTTACGACGATTTCGCCAATGACCTGATTCCGATACAGATCAACTTTGACACGCGTAGTTCCTAAACTCGAAATGGGTGCATCCAATTCAATTTTTCGTTTATCAATTTGAATGCCTTTCTTTTGTAAGGCAGCCACAATATTCTTGGTCGAAACAGACCCAAAAACTTGGCCATTGGCCCCTGCATTCAACAAAAATTCAACGGGTGTGTTTTCCAATTGTTCTTTAATGGCTTCGGCCTCTTTTTTTAATTCCGCCTCTTCTTCTTTACGCACTTCCATTTGTTGATCCAATACTTTTTTGGATCCCTTGGTATACGCTACGGCATACCCATTCTTGATCAAATAGTTGCGTGCATACCCATCACTCACTTCTTTGACTTCATCTTTTTTTCCTAATTTACGAATATCTTTAAGCAAGATTACCTTCATCCTGTTCTTCCTCCTTCTGTAATACTTCCAATAATATGGTCTTGCATTCATTTGGTGTTAAATCATTTCGCTCCACGGCAGCCGCCGAAAAATGGCCACCCCCCTGCAATTGCTCCATGATCTTTTGCACATTGAATCGACCCAAACTTCGAGCGGAGACAGCTGTTACTTTTTCTTTGCCTTTTAAAGGTGCAATCACAAACGATGCATAACAGCCTTTGACCAAGGTCAACGATTGTGCTGCTTTCGCTAACATGGTCTTATCTTGTGGCTCATCCACACAAACAACCATAAAATGACCATATTGTTTGGCTTGATCGATCAAATGATTTTTAGTTTTAAATTCATCAAAATTCACGCAAAGTGCCCGTTCTGCCAAGTTTCCATTGGCACCCCACGAACGCAAAGCAGCCGCCGCTTCAAAAGTACGCGAATCCGTATGCATCTTAAAACGATTGGTATCGACTAAAATACCCAAATACATGATGGTTGCTTCGGTTTCATAGATAGGAATATGATTAGGAACATTTTGCATCAATTCAACGATCAATTCACAAGTCGAACTAGCGCCACTTTCCACATACGCTAATTTCGCATTGGAAACAAAATGATCCCCGCGACGATGATGATCGATCACGATCACATTCTTACAAAGTTCTTCAAATTTTTGAGCACTTGAAATTGCACCTACTCCATGGTCTACCATGATCAACAAATCATTCTCCAGATCCATCATTTCATAGGCTTCATCTGGAGAAACAAATGTATGACGATCTAAGATCGTTTGATGATAATGATCCATCGTTTCCTGAAGTTGCGCATCACGAGGTACATTCTTTAATACGATATAAGCGGATTTTCCTAAAGATTTGACCCAGGCCGAAACGCCTAAGGCAGCTCCCATACAGTCAAAATCCGAATCGACATGTCCCGCAATAAAAACTTTTGGTGCATCTTTGATCGAACTTTGGATCGTTTGCCCCATGGTATGTACACGCACCTTCGAACGACTGGAAGCACTTTCACTGTTGCCCCCAATATAACGAACCGAACCATTCGCATTGCGGAAAGCCACTTGATCCCCACCACGCGATTGCGCCAATTCAATCAATTCATTGACCATGCGATCCAGCTTGGTAAAATCATTGGTCCCATACGCAAAAGCCATGCTTAAGGACATCGATACATCCAATTTATCGGCTTCATCCTTGATGATTTGTAAGATGGCAAAATTTTCAGCTTGAAGTGCCTTAAAGATTTCACGATTTAAAACCAAGAAGAAACGATCCGATCGCAAGCGTCGAATCAAGATACCATGATCATGGGCCCATTGAACGACGGGAACACGCAAATGCGTATTGATCAAAGCCATCATATCTTCACTTTCATAGCTTTGGTACTCCATATAGTTATCCAATTGGATCAAGCCAACCACAATACTATTTTGTTCATAGATCTTGGATAATTTTTTGTATTTAGTGACATCCCGCACATATAACACATTGGATTCTTCCGCCCGAATGATTTCATAATACGAATCTTGATAACGACCAATGATCGCATCCACTTTATCTTCGAACAAATGACGAATATCCCGAATCCAAGCTGTTGCTTTTTTATTGACAATATCAATGTTGCGTTTCTTAAAAAAATCCGATGCCCAAGTAACGACATATTCATCATCATAGGTCAATAGACCAATATTGCCAAAATTCAGAGCGCCTTTGGCATCTTTTCCTAAAAAGCGCGAAATATCCACTTCCGTCTTGACGCCTTGTTTGTGAACTGTCGACCAAAACCCATAAAAAGCAGCAAGGAAAAGCAAAATAATGACAAACAACATGCCTGCTTCCCATCGATAGCCACCATTGATTTCATAAACAATAAAAATGACAGAGGCAATACTTGCGAAAATGATCAATGAAATCCATTTTTGAAAATCTTTCATACTACTCCCTCGAGTCTAATTGTTGTCGGGCTCGCAAGCCACATAGACAATCCAAAAGGCCCGCTACGACCCAGATGCCATTCACAATTGGAATAAAGGCACCTATAATGGCAAAAAAAGCCCATTTTCTTTGCGATTTTTGAATCACTTTATTCATAAAATATAAAACACCGAAATAATCCAAGACCATTAGATCTAAAATGGCGAGCACTTGGAGCAAATCGGTAATATCTACGCTTAAGTGTAACACATTCTGGCTAAAAAGGTATAAAACACACATGAGGATCGAAAGAATGCCAAACCAACGAGGTGGCAACATCTTGGTGATGGGTTTGATAGGTACCATATCAATTTTTAAGCGCATGCAGATCATCAATCCAACCATATGGATAGCTAAAGCTTCCATTGTACCCAATACGATCACAAACAAGAAAACCAAAACACGCAAATGAATAGTTGGGAATAAAGCAACAATGTCTTTAAAATCCGTATTCACATCATACCCAAAAATGCCTGCCCATAAGTAAATGATCAAAGCCGTCGCAATGATCGACAGGATCGCCGTCAATAAAAAATTACTCATATGACTTCGTTTATGATAAACGCCAGATCCATATAAGTAACCAATCAAGATCGCCGACCAACTATAAAACCAAGTGGTAAAACCACCAAATAAAAAAGTCATCAAGATCATTGCCAGGGAGACGATACCACCTCCATAGTTGCCATACATCGATGTATAAATCAGGATTGGAAAAGCAAAAAGCCAATTGGCCGATGTTTCAATGGTCAATGCGGTTTGTTGATTCAAAAATAATAATAAGCCATAAATGGCACACATCATTGCGCCACGAGTAATTTGTTTAGTGTCCATATTCATATTCTACCATAACATAAAAAAAGATGCTCATTGAGCACCTGATTAATCAACGACATAAGGCAATAAAGCCATTTGACGAGCACGCTTGATTGCTTTCGCAAGCATTCTTTGATATTTTGCACGTGTTCCCGTTACGCGTCTAGGAATAATTTTTCCATTCGCATTGATAAAACGTTTTAATAATTCAACATCTTTATAATCAATGTATGTGATCTTATTTTTTGTGAAGTAACAAACCTTTTTACGGCCCATACGTTGTTTTCTAAATGCCATGTTATCCTTTCCTTTCTAGAATGGTAAGTCATCACTCGCAATATCGAGTGTATCATTTTCATCAAATGAAGTATCAAAAGAAGAATCCATTGGTTGTTGCGGTTGTGGTTGGCTTGGCATTGGATTCGAATTATAGCTTGTCGCATTTTGTTGCGATTGAGCACGCGATTCCAAGAACGTAAAATTATCAACAACAACTTCTGTCACATAGACACGCTGTCCTTGTTGATTTTCATAATTTCGTGTTTGCAGACGTCCATCCACACCAATCAAAGATCCGCGATGTAAATATTGTGCCATGGTTTCAGCTTGGCGATTCCATGCGACACAGTTGATAAAATCAGCTTCCGGCTGACCTTCTCGGCGAAAATTACGATCAACAGCCAAAGTAAACGATACAACCGAAGTTCCACTTTGCGTTCTACGTAATTCCAGATCTCTTGTCAAGCGACCCGTTAATACGACACGATTGATCATGATCTACCTCTTACTTCTTTTCGTCTTCTGTTTTTACAACCATGATACGGATAATACTATTGCTAATACGAGCTAAACGTTGATATTCAGCAATACCTTCATTATTGGCAGTTACATTCACAACTGCATAATGTCCTTTTTTCATGTGATCGATTTCATACGCAAATTCTTTGATTCCCCAATCATCGAATGAATCAATGGTTCCACCATTTTCAGTGATTGTGTTGTTCAAACGATCCGTTACCTTTTGGAACTGATCATCATCTAAAGATGCGTTGACAATGTACATGATTTCGTATTTTTTCATGTGTACACCTCCCTTTGGTCTTTTGGTTTCTATGCGAAACAGAGAGCAAGCGCAAACTTGCTCTGTAATAGTAGCACTTATTTCCTTTGGTTGCAAAGAATTATTTCAATTTCTTATTCAATTCATCCGCTACTTTCTTCAATTCCACAAAATCTTCTTCCACTTGTCGTTCAGGGAATGCATTGGCCGCATGCGTATGTTGTAGATCACGAATCTTATCCATATTTTCATGGAAAGCATGGACACGATCGGATAAATCACTTTTCTGATTTAACCAATCAATAAATTCATCTTTATGCGCATCCCAATCTGCCACATAAGCCAATCGCTTCTCTTTTTCTTTTGCACGCATATTATCCCATTTGGCCAATCGAATCGCTCGATCTTGTTCATATTGAACCTGAAAGGCTTCCATATCTTTTTGAATTTTCTCCATGATATGTTTCCGTTTGAACAAACTGATCAGTGTGAAGATAGCATCGATCACGAAGACAACGGTAAATATTTGAACAAACGGTTCCACAAATGACCATGGAACTTTTTGGCCCGAAGCATTCGCAAACATCGGATGGACAATATAAACCAACACCAACAACATGAGTCCAAATAGAGTACTATTCAACAAACAAACACGTCCATGAATATTATACTTTTTATGCGAATAATCCCACCAACGCATATGAAAGAGCTTTTCCATCAACCAGGAAGTAAAATACTCCAAGATCGTACATAGTAAGCCCCCCACAAAGAAGATCACCAAAGGATTTGGGGTCTGGATGGGCATATTTCCTCCCAAAGGATACAAGGCAATCAAAGAACCCAATCCATAAATAGGAATATATGGCCCATAGAAAAAACCACGATTCACAAAATGTCTTTTTCCGATGCTCACATAGGTTGTTTCACATACCCAACCAATCATCGAATAAATGATGAAATAAAAATAAGCATAAACAAGATCAGCCCCACTCATTGATACTTCTCCTGTTTGGCTTGGGCATTTAGACGGGCATTGGCCATCATCAAACGAATACGATTTTCTTGATTGACCTTCGATGCCGATGGATCATAATCAATCGGTGCAATATTGACTTGGGGATATTCTTCCTTGATTTTCTTAGTCATTCCTTTTGCGACAATGTGATTTGGTAGACAACCAAAAGGCTGACACATGATGACATTATCCACGCCCGATTTCACCAACGATACCACTTCACTTGTCAATAACCAGCCTTCACCCATTTTCACACCTGGATCGATCACCGTTTTTCCATTGGCAATCACTTCACTAAAATCATCCGGTGGGGTAAACGTGCCATCCGCCTGAATGGCATCACGGAAGGTTTTTTGCATACGCATGATGATATCCTTGGCCAATTGATAGAAATAATGCGTTTTGGCATGCATATGATAATAGTTATAATCAATGATTCCATTTTCAATAGAATACAACGCAAAATCCATCACGCCGGATAAAACCGGTTCAAATCCCTCTTGCATCAAATAATCTTCCAGATGTTGATTGCCTAATGGCGAATACTTCATATAGATTTCGCCCACGATGCCAACCCGAATTTTTTTATCCGTCGTACGTTCTACGGTTTTCATACGATCGATCATGATCTTATAGATTCGTTTGGATTTGCGATAATCCCCCGTTTCAAAAGAACCCATCAATTCATCGACAATCTCGTCAATGACTCGTTCCGTCTGTCCCGGATGTACTTCATAAGGCTGTACTTGATTTTTTAACCACATCAATGCATCCCCATATAAAGCACCATACACAACACGCAAGATCAATGGCAGTGTAAAATCGATCCCACTATCTTTTTCCAAACCGGACATATTCGCAGAAATAACGGGAATATAGTCCCAACCTTCTTGTTCCAAGGCTTTTCGAAGTAAAGATAAATAGTTGCTGGCACGACATCCACCACCCGTTTGGGTAATGGCTAAAGCCACATGATTCAAATCATATTTCCCGCTTTTTAAGGCATCGATCATTTGACCAATGACCAATAAGGCCGGATAACACATATCATTATGTACATGAGCCAATCCTTGTTGACGAATATTGTCATTATCGGTCTCTAAGACTTCCAAATGATAGCCATTCATCTCAAAAACAGGTTTTAGAAACTTAAAATGAATGGGTAACATACTAGGGACAAGGATCAAATGATCCTTTTTCATATCCGAGGTAAACTTCGTATACATATTAAGCTCCTTTCTCTGCTTTTTCTTCAATAGCCCCTTTTAAAGAACGCAAACGAATACGGACCGCACCTAAATTATCCACTTCATCGATTTTGATCTGCGTATAGAACTTATCCGCTGATTTAAGAATGGATTTGACCTCATCGGTCGTTACGGCATCCAGTCCGCATCCAAAACTTACCAATTGCACTAAGTGCATATCCTCGTTTTCACAAACATAATGAGCAGCCTGATACAAACGGGCATGATATGTCCATTGATTCAATACATTGGTTGGATGTGGTGCTTGTTCCGGTACGGATTCTTCTGAAACAACCACAAAACCCAATTGTGTCAATAATTGATTGATCTGATGATTGATCAATGGATCCAAATGATACGGACGACCACACAAAACAACAATGGGATACTGATTCTTTCGAGCAAAATCAACAAGTTCATTATGCTTGATATGTAGCTCATACATAAATTCATTATAGGCATTGACACCCGCATGCAACGCAATTTTAATATCTTTTTTCTTAAAAGAAATACCTGCTTTTTCAAAATGCACTTGAATGGCTTGAATAAATTTCTTTTCATCATCAAAAGATAAGAAAGGGGAAATAAATTTTGTATCACCCAGATCCATATTATTTTGAATGACTTGTGGATAGTAAGCCACAATAGGACAATTGTAATGATTATCACCCAAATTTTCATCCACATTGTAGGTCATACAAGGATAGAAAATCGTATCCAAATGATAATTCAATAGTTGCTGGATATGACCATGCGTGACTTTCGCTGGGAAACAAGCCGTATCCGATGGAATGGTTTGTTGTCCCAATTGATAGGTTTCTAAAGTACTTGGCAAAGACCAAATAACTTGATAGCCCAAAGAATCAAAGAATTGAGACCAGAAAGGCATCAAATCATAGTTATTCAAGACCAAAGGCATCCCAATCTTCTTCTTATGTTTGTACTTAGTCCGCACCTTTTGAAGCATGGCCATTTTGATCTTATACATATCCGGCAATTCCACTTCGGCTTTATTTAATTTCAATGGACGCTCACATTTATTACCTGCAATCAAACGCGAGCCATCCGAGAAGGTATTGATCGTCAATGCGCAATGGTTCGTACAAAGATCACAAGCCCGACTTTCCGAAGTATGACGGAAAGTATCCAGTTCCTTGGCCGTCAAAATAGCACTTGGTGTACGATGTAACTTTTGTGCATACAAAGCAGCACCATAAGCCCCCATCAAATGAGCAATGCTTGGACGAATGACATTGTATCCTAATTCTTGTTCAAAAGAACGCAATACCGCATCATTTTGGAATGTTCCGCCTTGAACAACAATATGTTTTCCAATCTCGTTTTTGTTTCGCGTACGAATAACTTTATATAAGGCATTACGAACCACTGATCGACACAAACCCGCCGAAATATCTTCAACCGTCGCCCCATTTTTTTGCGCTTGTTTGACACCACTATTCATAAAGACCGTACAACGCGTACCAAGATCAACGGGATGTTTGGCTTTTAATCCCAATTTCGCAAAAGTCTTAGAATCATAGCCTAAGGAATTCGCAAAGGTTTCAATAAAGGATCCACACCCCGAAGAACAAGCCTCATTTAAGATAATATCATCGATATGGCCATCACGAATCTTGAAACATTTAATGTCTTGTCCACCAATATCCAAAATATAATCCACATCAGGATTGAATGTCTTGGCAGCGGTATAATGCGCCAAGGTTTCAACCACACCCCCATCCAAATGGAAGGCATGGCGCATCAATTCTTCCCCATATCCGGTCGCATATGCACCATAGATACGAATATCTGGATTAGTCTTATAGATTTGTTTCAAATCCGCTAATACCACATCCAATGGATTTCCTTTATTGGATGAATACGAATCATATAGGATCTCTCCGGATTCACCAATCAATGCCAATTTGGTGGTTGTCGAACCACTATCGATTCCTAAATACGCTTTATCCGTATACGTAGCTAAATCCCCATATTTCGCATCATGACTTTGGTGACGTTTCTTAAATGCTTCATAATCGGCTTCGGTTTCGAACAATGGTTCGGATTCAGACATTTCCATTGGAGCCGAAACCGCATCCGTAAGAATTTTCTCGAGTTCTTCTCGTGTATAGGTTTTATCAGCGCAAAGAGCTGTTCCTAAAGCCACATAATGAATGGCCGTATCGGGACAATTGATTTGATCATCCGTTAAATGCAACGTTTCTTGAAAACGATCACGCAAACCCGAAAGGAAGTATAAAGGGCCCCCTAAAAATAAGATATTACCCTCAATCTTATGGCCTTGTGCCAAAGATGTCACGGTTTGTCCGACAACCGCTTGAAAGATGCTCGCACAGAGATCGCTTTTCGCAACACCTTGATTGATCAGTGGTTGAATATCACTTTTCGCAAATACACCACAACGCGATGCGATCGGATAGATACGATGATATTGAAGACTCGCTTCATTCATTTCTTCCAAACTCATATTGAGCAATTGCGCCATCTGATCAATAAAAGCACCCGTACCTCCAGCACATTGAGAATTCATTCGTTGTTCGATGCTTCCTTTAAAAAATAAGATCTTGGCATCTTCTCCACCCAATTCAATGGCACAATCCGTTTCTGGATATAATTTCTTGGTGGCCATAGCGGATGCGAATACTTCTTGGACAAAAGGTAAACCGGCCATTTCACTCAAACCAATGGCACCGGAACCACTGATTGCAAATGTGAATGGTTCCTGGGTATATTTTCGTAATTCAATTAATTTATCTAAGGCCTTCTGACGTACTTGCGCTTTATGTCGTTCATAGCTACGATACATGATTTCATTGTTTTCATTCAAAACAACAGCTTTGATCGTCGTACTGCCAATGTCAAATCCAATTCGATACATCGTTGCACCTCCACGTATTTTTTGATTATACTCGCTTTTTTCACTTTTTAACATTCAAATACTCAAAGTGGAAAAAAAGACATCGTTGGATGTCTTTTATTTCAATTCTTTAACTTGTTCCCAAGGGAAAGCAGGATCACCAAAGTGTCCATAACAAGCGGTTTTCTTATAAATAGGGCGACGAAGATCCAATTCATCAATGATATGACCCACGCGGAAATCAAAATTCTTTTTGATGATGTCTAAAATTTCTTCATCCGAATATTTTCCCGTTCCAAATGTATCAATATTTAAAGATACAGGATCGGCTTTCCCAATGGCATAAGCCACTTCCACTTCTGCTTTGTGGGCTAAACCACTGGCAACCACTGATTTGGCAACATAACGAGAATAATAAGCAGCACTACGATCCACTTTGGTTGGATCTTTACTGGAGAAACATCCACCACCAATGTGTCCCTTTCCACCATAGGTATCACAAACAATTTTACGTCCGGTCGTTCCACTATCACCAAAAGAACCACCCACAACAAAACTTCCCGATGGATTGATCAAATATTTGGTGTTTTCATCTAACATTTCTGGATCAATGGAAGGTTCGATCACTTCTTTTACGACCAAATCTTTGATTTGATCTTGTGTCACATCGGCACTATGTTGCGTAGAAACTACGATCGTATCAATTCGTTTTGGTACGTCATTTTCATATTGAACCGAGACTTGGGTCTTACCATCTGGACCTAAGACATCTGGATGTTGACGACGTACTTTGGTCAATTGACGGGCTAATTTATGCGCCAAATAAATGGGCAAAGGCATATATTCATCGCTTTCATCACAAGCATAACCAAACATGATACCTTGGTCACCAGCGCCAATTTCATCCCCATTGACCGCATTATGGATTTCTGGTGATTGTTGGTTCACGACCACATGGACATGATATTCTTCTGTATATCCAATTTCACGAATGGTATCCAAAGCAATCTTGGCATAATCCAAATTGGCTTTGGTGTTCGCTTCGCCATAAATCAATACAAAATCGTCTTTGATCGTACATTCAACGGCCATATTGGAATAGGGATCTTGTGCAAGTGCTGCATCGACGATCGAATCGGCAACTAAATCACAAATTTTGTCCGGATGACCTTCGGTCACACTTTCACTAGTAAAGATGTAGTTTTTCATTTTTCCTCCTCATATAAAAAAACATACTCGTAAGAAGTATGGTTTTCGCATATACTTCTTATCGGATCTAGTTGGACCACCTTATTTGCCTCTTACAAACAGGTTGGTGCGGGATCTCAGAGCTAGGCCTCTACTCCGACTCTTGATAATGCATATCCTATTTAAACATGATTCATTTCTTTTGACAACTAGACAGTTTGACCTATTTAACTAAAAAAGCGAAAGATCATTCGTCTTTCGCTTTCTGTATGATTTTCGCAAGAAACCAAGTTCGGATCAAGCCATATGCCAATACAACCAAGCCAATCCATACCAGTTCATCATGATCGAGAAAAAATCCAACCAGCCCAATCACAAGACCAAGACCCGCTAGTTGTAGCTGTTGAAATAAAGCTTTTTGTTCCCGTGTCATGAAACTTTTGTGCCATTTGGCATCGGTTGATCGACACTTAAAATCGATAAATGCTTCTTATCCGCTGCACAAAGGATCATACCATTGGATTCGACTCCACGTAATTTGACTGGTTTTAAGTTGGTCACAACGATTACCTGTTTACCAACCAGATCCTCTGGCTGATAATATTTGGCAATTCCACTCACAATTTGCCGTGTCTCATTGCCCAAATCAATTTGTTCAACCAGCAATCGATCCGCTTTTGGATGTTTTTCACACGAAACAATCGTTCCTACTTTTAATTCCACTTTCGCAAAATCGTCCACTTCGATCTTTGGTTCTTCCACCTTTTTTGTTTCTTTGACTGGTTTTTGGGCAAAGAACTTCTTTTCATCGATTCGCGCAAACAATGGCTGCATCTTGGAAATCACTTGATGATCTGTTTCCAATTGACCAAAAGTGGCTAAGGAATCAAAATCGCGTTGTTGTGTTTGTAGCGCATCCAAGATCTTTTGACTAGTTTCTGGTAAGAAACTCGACAACAAGACACCACTGAAACGGATACTTTCCAATAAGTTATAGATAACAGTGGCTAATCGATCTTGTTTAGCGGGATCTTTGGCTAAGACCCAAGGTTCTGTCTGGTCGATATATTTATTGGTTCGACGCAATAAAGTAAAGATTTCATCTAAAGCATCACCAACATGGAAATCATCCATCTTTTTGGTGACTTTAGCTAAGGTATTTTCGGCCAATTCGATCAATTCTTGATCCACCGGTTCAGAAACACCTGGATTGGTGATTTGTCCATCAAAATATTTATTTGACATCGCAATCGTACGAGATACTAAGTTACCTAAAATATTGGCCAAATCACTATTGATACGTTCAACGACCAAAGGCCACGTAATGGTGCCATCTTGGGCAAATGGCATTTCATGTAAACAATAATAACGTACCGCATCAACGCCAAAGGCATCCACAAGATCCTCGGCATAAATCACATTTCCTTTGGACTTGGACATTTTGTCCTCGCCAATCAACAACCAAGGATGACCAAACACTTTCTTTGGCAGAGGCAGATCCAACGCCATTAAGAAGATTGGCCAATAAATCGTATGGAAACGCAAGATGTCTTTACCAATGATATGTGTGCCTGGCCAAAATTTTTTAAACTTTTCTGGTTGCTTGTCTAAATAAGGATCATATCCCAGAGTTGTAATGTAGTTGAACAAAGCATCGATCCATACATAGATCACGTGTTTTGGATCAAAATCGACCGGAATGCCCCAAGTGAAAGAAGTACGAGATACACATAGATCTTGTAGACCAGGACGCAAGAAGTTATTCAACATTTCATTTCGACGGGACTCGGGTTGAATAAAATCGGGATGCTCTTCAATATATTTGATCAATCGTGGTGCATATTTCTGCATATTGAAAAAGTAAGCTTCTTCTTTGGCCTTCTCGACCTTACGTCCGCAATCCGGACAACAACCATCGACAAGTTGGGATTCGGTCCAGAATGATTCACAAGGCGTACAATACCAACCTTCATATTCTCCTTTATAGATATCACCTTGTTCATACAATTTCTTAAATACTTTTTGAACAATTTTTTCATGATCTTTGTTGGTTGTACGCACAAAATAATCATAGCTTACATTCATCAAATCCCAGTTAGCTTGAATTTGGCCCGCTACTTGATCCACAAATTCTTGTGGCGTAATGCCTGCTTCTTTGGCTTTTTCTTCAATTTTTATACCATGTTCATCCGTACCGGTTTGAAAATATACATCATATCCTTCGGCTCGTTTATATCGTGCAATCGCATCGGATAAAATAATTTCATAGGTATTGCCGATATGTGGACGACCCGATGTATAGGCAATCGCCGTTGTTAGATAATAAGGTCCTTTCTTTTCCATATCTCATTCCTCCTTAAAAAAAGAGCTTTCATCCAAGGACGAAAGCTCGTGGTACCACCTTAGTTCATGTATCAAAGATACACCTCAAACCCGTAACGAGGGTCACGTTCCTTACTCACCATTCATAAGGAAAGCTCCAAGTCCATTTTCCATACTTCCATTTATTCTTTTTCACCAAACAAGAACTCTCTACAAAATTTCCATATGTACTCTACTTTTCA
Organism: Absicoccus intestinalis; assembly: GCF_033971885.1. NCBI lineage: Bacteria > Bacillati > Bacillota > Erysipelotrichia > Erysipelotrichales > Erysipelotrichaceae > Absicoccus > Absicoccus intestinalis. The sequence goes on from NZ_JALBUS010000010.1 coordinate 61,123, forward strand.
TCGCTTTGTATCATTATACGGCAACTCATACAAACTCTCAACTCTTTTACTTGAGCGCTTCCGATAAGATTCGTACCAGTGGCCATGCTTTTTCTGGACAGCAACAATGTCCCATTTTATATTTTGCACGTGTTGGACCATGGAAATCCGATCCACAAGTCACAAACGCACTGTGTTTTTTTACAATTCGCAATAAGGAAGTCATCGTTGCTTGTCGAATACGTGGTGAAAAACATTCAATACCATCAATTCCCAGTTCCATCATCGCTTCAATGTCTTCATCCGGAATATGATCCATATTCCAACTCGATAAGATGGCGATACCGCCTGCATCATGAATGGCCTTTACCATGTCTTCTAACGCTGGATAATTGGCAGAAACGTAACAAGGACCACCTTTGCCAAACACATCCCGGGTAAAACGACGACGGGCCTGTGTTTCATTTTTGGATGTTTCCAAATATTTTTTCACAAAGGACAATTCACGAACACGTTGATTATGGAAAACCATCTTCGTGATATCCTGTGCTGTGATCGTTTGGAAACGTGAAGTCTGCATCAATGATTCGACATCGATGTGGATACCACAGAAATCTTCAAATTTTTTCGTACGCTCAATGGAGACTTGTTTTTCTCGCATAAGCGAATTTCGTTCGATCTCATCAAAAATATCCTTGGTCCAATCAATGTAGTAACCCAAGATACGAACGCGATGGCCATGCCATTGGGTATCAATTTCAACACCCGGAATATATTGAATATTATACATAGGTGCAAATCGAACCGCCGCTGCATTGGCACGGGCACAGTTATGATCCGTGATGGAAATGACTTCCATATGCAGTTGATAAGCTTGTTTGAATAAGTCTTCTACATCATAATACCCATCATCACTATAGTTGGATCGCAAATGAAGATCAATGGGAGAAACCAGATCGGCAGAAATCGAAGGAGAAGGTGTGGGTTGTTTTACCACTTTGACCGGTTCTTCAATAAAGGCTTCTGTTTCTTCTTCCAATTCCTCCGACATCGGTGGTTCATGAACAGGCATGGTCTTAAACAACAAGTCGGCCAGCGTTTGTTGGTGTGGTGTTGCACAAACACAGATTGCATTGATGCCCCACCAACCAAGCATACCAAGGACTTGGAAAAAATAACCAATGACCATCAGTGGGATCCCAAACCCAATGGCTTGTCGTAGGATCAAAAATAAACCAGAAACTTCGCGTTTATTTTTGTCTACTAATTTCAAGTTGGTATAGACATAACCAAAAGATTGTCCATGGGTATAGGCGGTAAAAATACCTAATCCTAAAATACTGGTCACAAATAGCAAAGCATACATTAAATAAAAGAGTAAATCAAAAAAGTTTGGTGGAATCAAACCACATAAAATCAACAAAAATTCAATGACCCATATATAAACAGGGAGCAAACAGATGTTCAAATCAATCAAAAACGCAAAAAGATGAGATACAAAATCCGCATGTTTTCGTGTTAAAAATTCTGCTTGTTTGTATCCACCATGTTTATATGCTTTCGATTTGGCTAAAAAATAGGTACGAGACAAATCGATCTTATCGTTATTTCTATCGCTCATCAGTCAAAAACCTTTCTTGTCCTATTATACAAAAAGAAAAACCCACATTCAATCATGTGGGTCAAAAGCTATTCACTTTTTATCTTCTTACGAACGGAAATCATACCAATGATGGCCATGCCACATAATACTGTATAAGATACATATTGACTCGCTACCGCAGTATTGACATTTGTCGGTACATCCATCGCTTTGGCTTCATTATAAAGCTTGGTATAGGTCTTCTGGATACGTTTGGTCAAGATCGAATTCACTTGAATTTTTTCGGAGGCACTCAAACGATCCCATGCTGATTTGGAACTTAAGATGCGTTGATAATTGGTATAATTGGCACGCTCATAAACAACACCTGTGGAACTGGTCAAATAGGTATTCACAAATGCCTGTGCCGTTGTGGAAGCACTTGTTTTCTCTTTGATCACAACGTTAAATGCTTGTTCAGAAATATTCGTTGCCGTTGGTGTAGTGGTTGTTGGTGTGACCTTTTGTGTTGTGGTTGATAAAGATGTACTTGTTTGCGCTTGGACCACGACTGGTTCGATCACTTTTTCAGAAGCAATTGTATATGGTGAAAAGGCACTCGTTGAAATGGTCACTTCTGTCGCATTATCACTCGTACCGACACTTTTTACATCACCATCACCAGAATCATGAATAACCGATACATTGGTTCCGGCATCAAATTGGTCCGTCGATAATTTGACTTCTACCGCTTTGCGAGGCTCGACCTCTTTGCCATCTTTCCAAAAGGAAATATCAACACTGATGGCTTGATCCACATTCTCACCTAAGACAGCTTTCGCATCGGCCAATGCCGATTGTGTATCCAAAGGAATAACGACCATTTGGGTTCCTTGCTCAAACGCCCCCGCTTGTGCATATACCGTCACTTTGACATGGTTTGCACAACCGGTAAATACCACGGTTTGCGTATTCAACAAAGGCTGGGTATTTTCAACGACCGTTGCTTGTTCATCTTGTTTTGTTGCGGTGTTCTCTTCTTGTTTGGTTGAAGAAGATGGATTCGTTGCCGCATTGGAACGGTTTTCCGTTTCATTCGAACGATTGGTCTCTGGTTGTGAATCCGTCGTTGTTTCTTGCGAAGACGATGCACTCGGTTGTGAAGTTCCTTCACTTGTTGGTGTACTCGATAACGAAGTCGTTTCGTTTGATGGCGAATGGGTTTGCGTAGTTGATTGCGACAAAGCTTCGTTCGAAGTCAAATGAGTTGGTGTACTCGATGGCGAGGATGTTTCTTTCGATGTTGACAAATTTTCTTGCGTCGCTTCTTCTTCCTGCTTTTTCTTTTCGGCTTCTTGTTGTGCTTTGATTGCTGCATCCTTATCCTTCGCTGCTTTCAACAAAGAATCATACGTTGGATACGCATTTTCCGTATTCTTTTTGATCAATGCATCGATGGCTTCTTTTTTGGTATCATCCTTAGCCAATTCCTGATAGGTTGTTTCACTATCAAGGATCGTCTGATAGTTCGTATCATCCACAGCCTTAAAGGCTTCATAAACGGTTTTATTGTCCACTATTTTTTTATTGCTTAAACAATACTTTATAAAATCTTCTGGAGTTTCGATCTTTACTTCTGTGATTGGTGTTGTGCTTGTGCTTTCCGCATGAATGGGCATTGCCATTGGAATTATCATCGAAGATGAAATCAATACGGAAGCCATGGCCTGTTTTAATGAAAACTTCATGATCACCCTCCTATCACTCATTACCATATTCTACCCTAAAAATCCATAGACGTCTAGCAAATAAAAAAAGGAGCCGGAGCTCCTTAGAATGTAACTTTGTCCAAGTTCCAGATTTGGGTTGCATACTCTTCAATGGTACGATCACTTGAGAAATAACCCGATTTCGCAATGTTGATCAACATCGTACGGGCCCAATTATTGGTATCGCGATAACGCGCTTCCACATGATTTTGCGCTTGGGAATAAGCCCCAAAATCAGCCAATACAAAGAATTCATCCCCTTGCGTCAAGATATCGTTATAGATCAAACGGAATGCATCTGGATCCTTTGTCCAATATCCATTACGTAAAGAATCAATGACCCGGCGAATCTCATCGTGTGTACGATAATAATCCCAAGAATGATAGGCTTGTTCGTGTTTTAAATGGTTGATATCTTCAACATGTAAACCGAAGATTTCCGCATTTTCTTCTCCTACTTGATCAACGATCTCTACATTGGCACCATCTAAAGTTCCCAATGTCAACGCTCCATTCATCATGTATTTCATATTTCCCGTACCACTTGCTTCTTTACCAGCGGTAGAAATTTGTTCTGAAACATCGGCTGCAGGAATCAAGATTTCGGCAACGGATACAGAATAGTTAGGAATAAAGACAACCTTCAAGAATTCATTGGTTTCTGGATCGTTGTTTACACGATCCGCTACAATGTTGATCAATTTAATAATTTCTTTCGCTAAATAATAACTTGGTGCCGCTTTTGCCGAGAAGAAGAACGTTCTCGGATAAATACGATAATTTGGATCCTCTTTCATATGCATGTATACATTCATGACATTAAAGATATTCAATAATTGTCGTTTGTATGCATGTAAACGTTTGGACTGACAATCAAAAATGGAATCGACATTGATATCAATATTCATTGTCTTCTTGACATAATCGGCCAAAATTTGTTTGCGTTGTTTCTTCACATCCATGAATTTTTGTTGAAGAATTGGATCTTCTACATAAGGCATTAAATCTTGTAATTTTTCTGGATCTGTTTTAAAGGCATCACCAATGGTATCTTCCAACAAACTAGTTAATTGTGGGTTGCAATACATCAACCAACGACGATGCGTAATTCCATTGGTCTTGTTGTTGAAAAGATTTGGTTCAATGGTCGCAAAATCTTTAAATACATCATCCACCAAGATTTGGGAATGCAGTTTCGCAACACCATTGACACTATGACTACCAACAATGGCTAAGTTGGCCATATGAACTTGTCCTTCACGCAATACCGCAACATTTGGATAAATGGCACATAAACCAAGATGATCCACTTCAAACTTCCAACGACGATCAATTTCTTCAATGATCATATAAATACGTGGTAACAATTTTTGTACCGTTTGTTGTGGCCATTTTTCCAATGCTTCCGCCATGACCGTATGGTTGGTATATGCAACGGTTCCCTTGACAATTTTCCATGCATCATCCCATTCATAATCGTATTCATCACATAGAATACGCATAAGTTCTGGAATGACCAATACCGGATGCGTATCATTCAATTGAATGGCGACTTTGTCTGGTAAGTTATCCAAAGATGGATATACTTGTAAATGACTTTCTATAATTTGTGAAAGTCCCGCACAAACAAAGAAATATTCTTGTTTCAAACGAAGCTCTTTGCCTTCTGGCGTAGAGTCATCTGGATATACATTCGCCGTCAATGCGGTGACATCATCTAAGTATTCATTTAAATTTCCGGTAGGTGCTGTATCTTCATCGACTTCCGCATCCCACAAACGTAAGGTATTGGTTGTTTTGGTATGATACCCAATGATTGGTTCATCATAAGGTACAGCCCGGACAACAAAATCTGGATGATGGAATGTCTCAAATTTTCCTTTGTCATTGATATATCCATCTACATATCCACCAAATTTAACACGAACACCATGATATGGCTTCCATACTTCCCAAACATTGCCATACTTTAACCAGCAATCTGGCATCTCTACTTGTTCATCATTTTCGATACGTTGTTTGAATAATCCATAACGATAACGAATGCAGTTTCCGTTTCCTGCATAATTCAAGGAAGCAAGAGAATCCATGAAACAAGCGGCTAAACGTCCCAAACCGCCATTTCCTAATCCGGCATCACTTTCGATTTCTTCTAAATCGTTGATATCCATGCCTAATTCTTTTAATCCTTGACTCACTGTATCATAGATACCTAAGTTCATTAAGTTGCTGGTCAACAAACGACCCATTAAGAATTCCATCGAAAAGTAGTATAACTGCTTTGTCTGATGCTTCTTGACGGCATTCTTTGTTGCTTTCCAATTGCTGTTGGCATATTCACGGATCATATTTCCTAAAGCCAAATATCGTTCTACATTTGATGTATCTTCAAAATCCCGGCCATACATGTCAGATGTTGTTTCTTTAAAGCGCTCAACAAATAATGCTTCAGAATTGAAACTGTTCATATTTGTCCTCCCAAACTTTCAATTGGTATTAAGATATAACGATTCGAAGGAAAAATCAAGTATTTACGGATGCTTAAAATTTACTTTCGCTTATTTACACTGCCTACCCAATAATATCCAATTCCTTTGCGAACACCAATACGCTCTTTGCCAATTTTTTTACGAAGTCCCATAATAAATACACTCAACGTATTATCTTGGATCTCAGCTTTGGAATGACTTAATAAATCAATCAAAATATCACGGGTCAATACAATATGGGCATTTTGTAGAAATGCTTCCAATAAGAGTAATTCACTTGGTGTACAAGCTATTTCTTGCTGATTGATCGTAACTTTTTTGTTCATTCGATCATAAACCAATCCGTCTGATTCAAAATAACGATATTCTAAAGGCACTCCCATCGAAAAATAGGCACGTAATAGATCTTCATTATAATGACGAAGAAGCTTCGCAAAACCATCTTCATTTATGGTATATTCACCATTTTCTGTTTTTTGATATAGATCATGCTGTTCTACATACTCTGCAAGAACACGACTATGGATCTGAATTGATTTTGTCATATTTTATATCCTTTCTCCCATAGAAAAAGTGGCTAAAATGCCACTTCCTTAGTTGTTCGTATCATCGTTAGAAAATTTAAATACTTGTTCTCCTTCTTTTGTTACAAGATATTTGCCTCGGGCAATATATTCAATATAATCAGGATCCGATAAATCTTTTTTCTTTTTCGTCAATTCTTTTTTCTCAGCCTTTAAAGCACTTTGCTTCTGCTGCGTATCCGAAATACTGCGATGCAGATCATACATCGTTTTTAACTCGGAAAAACCAGAAAAAATCATCAAAGCGGCGCAAAGAACCATAGCCAGCTTTAACATCGGTGATAATCTTCTTCGCTTTTTCTTATTATGAGATCTGGCCATATGCTCCTCCTATCGAACTTTCATTGCCAATACCGCAATATCACTCGGATTAATTCCTGAAATACGACTTGCTTGCCCTAAAGTTTGTGGACGAACAGCATCCAATTTTTGTCGTGCCTCTAAAGAAATATTGTCCATATGCGCATAATCCAAATCCTCTGGCAAGGCAACAGATTCCATTTCTTGTAGATGCCGGGCATCTCGCTTTGCTTTCTCGATATACCCCTTATATTTTACATCAATTTCAATATGTTGATTCATAAAATGGCCAAAATTGACACCTGTAATGGATGAAAGACCCTCAATCGTCACTTTAGGACGCTTTAATAATTCAATTTCCTTCATACCACGATCGGTTGGCGTAAATCCCAAAGAAGTCAAATAGGTATTCAGTGCTTGATCGGCTTTCACATGCGTTTGTGATAAAACTTGTTTGGCTTGTTGCACAGCTTCTCGCTTTTGACAATATTGATCATACCTTTCTTTCGATACACAACCTATTTGGTAGCCTAGTTCCAACAAGCGTTCTTCCGCATTATCATGACGCAACAACAAGCGATATTCCGCACGACTTGTCAATAAACGATAAGGTTCTTTTGTTCCTTTGGTGCATAAATCATCGATCATGACACCAATATATGCTTGATCTCGACGCAACACAAAGGGCGCTTTTCCATCGACTTTTAAAGCCGCATTGATCCCCGCCATCAATCCTTGACCTGCCGCTTCTTCATAACCACTTGTACCATTGACTTGACCTGCCGTAAATAAATTTTCGACAATTTTATTTTCCATATTTGGCTTCATCTGCAAAGGATCAATAGCATCGTATTCAATCGCATAGGCATATTTTTTAATCGTACAATGCTCCAAACCAGGCAAAGAATGCACCATTTCTTCTTGTACATCAATCGGCATAGACGTCGAAAAACCTTGCACATACGTTGTATCCATCGACAAAGATTCCGGTTCTAAGAACAATTGATGACGAGGCTTATCCGCAAACCGCACAAGCTTATCTTCAATACTTGGACAATATCGTGGGCCTACCCCTTTTACTAATCCCGAATACATCGCCGAATCATGTAAATGTGAACGAATGATCTCATGGGTTTTGGGCATCGTATAAATCAAATGACAGACTTCTTGTTGATCAAATGGTAATACATCTTCGGGTTGTGTCGTTTCACTAAAGCGCAAAAACGCATTGGTGCCTGGTTGTACACTCGTTTTGGAAAAATCAATCGTATTGGTCAAAACACGAGGTGGTGTCCCTGTTTTTAAACGAAACGTTCGAATACCGGCTTGACGTAAACTTTCCGAAAGCGATTGTATCGTCGGTTGTTCTTCTGGTCCCGATTCCGTAGCTGTATGTCCTCGCAAAACCGAAGAAGACATATATGTTCCAGTCGTAAGAACAACGCTCTTGCCCCACAATTCGGTACCATCCGTACATCGCACACCCTCGATTCGATGATTTTTGATCATCAAAGAATGAGCCATTTTCTCAACCACCGTTAAATTCGGTGTATGAGAGAGCGTTTCTTTCATAAATTTTTTATAAGCAACTTTATCACTTTGTACCCGCAAAGACCATACCCCTGGTCCTTTGGTCGTATTTAACATTTTAAACTGTAGGGCCGTGCGATCGGCGGCAATGGGCATCAAACCACCCAAAGCATCAATTTCACGAACAACGATTCCTTTGGCCGGACCACCAACACTTGGATTGCAAGGCATCGAACCCGCCATATCCAAAGAAAGGGTCAATAAAGCGGTTTGTTTCTGCATTCGACTTGCAGCCATCGCCGCTTCAATACCGGCATGACCAGCACCAATCACAATGACATCATACATTTATTGTGCCTCCTTTTTAGGTCGTCCAATATGCACATGAAAAGCTAATTCAGGAACTTTCAAGGCAATTGTAACAAGCATGAATACCAACAAACTAATCAATCCATTGATACACATCGTAATGAAGCATACGATCTTACGCGAAGAAACACTACCTAAACCAAGATGTGTCAACACCATCGATGTGATCCACAAAGCCACTAAACCAATGCATACTCGAATCACAATTTGTCCTACGCGTTTATAAGAAATATGATAATGGATCTTTATTTGTCGCAGATTGGAAAAGAATAAATAACCATCTGCAATCAAAGAAGCCAATACGGCACCACCAAATCCCATCATCATCGTCATCGGTACCATCAAGACACCCTTTATGATCGCATTGATGATCATTCTTTTTAAGACGAGGGATTGCAGTTTTAATGCCATCATCAAATTGGTTACTACTGGTAATAAAGTACCGGTTATGGCTTCCAGCGTCAACCATTGTAAGACCATGGTACTGGTATTTAGATCATCCGTATAAAATAAGGTATAGTTCAATGGTGCTGCATAAGCAAATAAACAAAAAGATACTGGTAAACCTATATATAATACGACACCCAAACAATCCACCACATTTTTTTGGATCAATCGCTTATTATGTTTGGTCAAAGCCGAGGTGATATGGGGAATAATGGCAGCCGTAAATCCAGGCGCTAAGACCATAGGAATGGCCGTCATTTTGACTCCAACATAGGTAGTCGCCGAAATAATCGAAGATACTTTCGCTTCACTTGGATAGTAGGCTTTCAATCCAGCTGGCAATAATACCGCATTATAAATTTGTTGGCTATATCCCAACAAAGAAGAAATTAAATAAGGGATGGCCAAAATAACCAATTCCTTAATGATCTCATTGCGTTTTAAAGCAGGTGTTGTTTGTGCTTTGGCTTGGACAACAATTTCCTGTGATCTTGCCTTATCAAAATGATGAATTTGAAGAATACCAGCAATGGCAGCTACCGTGGTCGATAAGACCGATGCATACAATGCCCATTTTCGTTCCCAATGAAAAACATAGACCAATAAACAGGCGGCTGATAATAAAAAACCAACTCGGAAAATTTGTTCGAAGGCTTGAGAAAAGGCATATTCACCCATTTCTTTCAGACCTTGATAATATCCACGAAAAGCAGACAATACGGGCACAAAAAATAAGGCAATGGCTAAGATACGCAAAACATTGGCCATGATGGTCGGATCACCAGCCACCATCAATGGTGCTAGCGCCCCAGAAAAGGCCATCAATAACAACATGCCAATAAAGCCTAAAAGCGATAACATCGCAATTGACACTTTTTTGACCAATAAAACCGTTTTAGAATCATCTAATACCGTATATTTTGAAACCATGGTCGCAATTGCGAATGGAAATCCAGCTGTAAATACATTCAGTACATATGAATATATATTATAGGCTTGGCCATAATATCCCATATATTTGACATTCCCTAAGATACTAGAAAATGGAATGGCATAAATGATACCTATTAATTTTGCAACAAAAAGCCCGCCAGTTCCAACAAGTCCTGACAGGATGATCGACTTTTTTACTTTGGATTGATTTTCCATAGAGCCTGTCCCCTTTGAGTTTAGATTATAACACATGTAGTGAAAATGTAAGCATTTTTTTGTTGACTAGTGTATCATGAAAATGAAAGTGAGGTTTGTATGACACATATCGTATTTTTTAAATTAAAAGAACCAACTCCCGAAAATCAAGATCAATTAGCTGCCATTTTAAATAAAATGCAAGGAAAAATTGATCTGGTCCATGAAATGGAAGTCGGTAAAGATTTTCTTCATTCCGATCGTAGTTTTGATGTTGCCTTGATCGTTCGTTTAGACAAAGAAAACTTAGATGCCTATCAAAAAAATGCCTTGCACTGTGCTTGCAAAAAAGAATTTGCGCCATTGGTTGCCTGTTCAAAGACGGTTGATTTTGAATAATGAGTGCCATTTGTTCAGCCCAACAAGCACGCGATTTTGATCAACGAACGATTAAACACTATCATATTCCTGCGCTTGTCTTGATGGAACATGCAGCCATCGAATGTGCACGTTTCATCGCCAAGAAACATCCAAACCACCTATTGATCGTATGTGGTTCTGGCAATAATGGTGGCGACGGTCTAGCGATGGCTCGCTTATTGATCCAAGCCCATATTCCTGTGGATGTTTTTCTGATAGGCACCCATTTTTCCGATGACAACCAATATCAACAAGCCATTTTAAAACAAATGGGCATTCCCATCCTAACTGATTGGGCCACCATCAAAGACCATTCCTATACCTATATCATCGATTGTCTTTTTGGCAATGGTCTAAGTCGTGAAATCAAAGATCCATATTATTCTTTGATCAATGAAATCAATCATCATGCATCCCCAACCATTGCGATCGATATGCCCAGTGGACTCGATGCAACAACCGGTGAAATTCTCGGCATTGCCATTCATGCGGATATCACCTTGTCACTCGATTGTATCAAATGGGGACAAATCACCAATCAGGGTCCTGCCCTTTGTGGTCAGCTCCATTGTTTAGAAATTGGCATCATTCATGATACACCAACGATGGAACGCATTGATGAAACGAACATTCATTTACCGAAACGTTCCAATCTTGCTCATAAAGGATCCTTTGGGAAAGCCTTGATGATTGGTGGGTCAAAAGCGATGCATGGTGCCATTACGATGGCAGCCAAAGCATGCTACAAAAGTGGCATTGGGACCCTAACGCTCATGCTACCTGCTAGTATTGCCGATATTTTAGCGTATAAAATGGATAGTGCTATGCGTCTGATTTATCCACAACCAAACTTTGATAAAAAGAGCAGCACGTATCTACAAGCTCATATAAATGCCTTTGATGTGTTATCGATTGGCAATGGTATGGGGCAAGTCCCATCCACGATCGATATGGTACATACCGCATTAGCTAGTTCAAAACCCGTACTGGTAGATGCCGATGGATTATGGGCCTTAAAAGACCATCCAGAATGGTTGCATCGCCAAGCACCAACGATCATTACGCCCCATGTCAAAGAATTTAGTTATATCTCTTCACTACCGGTTTCTACCATTGCCAAACATCCATTGGCAAGTATCCAAACCTTTGTGGAAGCATATCCAGATGTCACATTGGTGTTAAAGTCCAATGTGACCATCGTTGCGCAAGGTCAATCGCAATATGTCCTATATGCACCAAATAGTGCTTTATCCAAAGGAGGTAGTGGCGATATTTTATGTGGAATCATCACGGGATTGTTTGGCCAAAGCCAAAATGCGTTAGAAGCAGCCGTAACCGGTGTATATATTCACAGTCAATGTGCCAAACTAGATGTGGATCCGGCATGTGTACAACCAGAAGATGTCATTGATCAATTACCGATTGTTTTTCGGCAATTACGAAAAAAGGGCTGATCCAAAGCCCTTTTTATTTGATTTCTAAGTAATAAACATCTGGATGAAACATCGGCGTGTTATATCCATAGTCCATCCAAGTTTCATCATGCACTGACCAATAAGCATTGAATTGGGGAATCAAGGTGTTCCATGTCGGTTCTGCGCATTGGATCGTTGCATAGAATTCGGAACAATCAATCAACGAATCTTGATTGCGGACGGGTGAAAAATGAAAATCGCCCAATTTGGACAAGGCAGATTGAACATCCTCTATTCGTTGACTTTCTAAAGAATCCACCACCACATATAACGTATAGGTATGCATCTTATTTTGTGTTCTTTAATACGTACTGACACAATTTTTTCAAATTGGTATCATTCGATAACGTAATGACTTTTCCTAAACCTAGATTCAAAGACGCAATGACTGGTTGGTCGTCTTCTACTTGCATATTTAAAGTGCCAGTGGCATTCACATAGAAAACATCATATAAATATCCGGTACGATTGCCTGCTTCATTTTTTTCTCGCAACGTAAATTCAAACGCATCCTTATTTTTTAAGATAATGCGGACAGCGCCTGCCCCTGAGCTTGGTAATGCTTTTGCCATAGTATTCCTCCTATCGTTTATCGGCTTCGTAGGTCACTTCGAGACCCAATTGTGTCAATATGGATAAATCTTCTGCTTTTAATAAACATGTAAAATGCGCTTGACATCCTTTCAATTGAGGAATGACATCCAACGCTTTTTTTGCATCGCTATTATGAACCGCACTCAGTGATAGCGCAATCAAAACTTCTTGAATGTGTAGTCGTGGATTCAAACTACCTAAATATTTCGTCTTAAGATCTTGAATGGGTCCAAAAGCTTGTGGTGCAATCACATTTTCATTGTCTGGTAATTGAGCTAAATATTTCAAGGCATTGATCAGAGTATTGGATACGGCCCCCATAAAATTCGTCGTTTTTCCGGTGATCAAGGTTCCATCTGCTAATTCAATGGCACCAGAAAAGCTATGCGTCTTCTTGGCTTTATTACGGGCAGCCACCAAACATTTTCGATCTTCGATCGAAATGCCCGCTTTTTCCATGATGATGGTTTGTTTATTCACTTCATCCATGGAACATTGTTCATTCACATAACGGGTATAACTTTCAAAATAACGGCGGATGATCTCTTGTTGACTGGCTTGACAACAAATGGAGTCATCTTCGATCGCAAAACCAGCCATATTCACTCCCATGTCGGTTGGACTTTGATAGGGACAACAGCCAAATATTTCTTCAAAAATATTTTTTAAAACAGGAAAGATCTCCACATCACGATTGTAGTTGACCGTTACTTTTCCATAGGCTTGATAATGGAAAGGGTCGATCATATTGACATCGGCAAGATCAGCCGTAGCGGCTTCATACGCCAAATTAACGGGATGATTAAGGTCTAGATTCCAAATTGGAAAGGTTTCATATTTGGCATAACCAGCTTTGACACCACGGATATTTTCATGGTAAAGCTGGGATAAGCAAGTAGCCATCTTGCCACTGCCCGGTCCTGGTGCCGTAACGACAACCAAAGGTCTAGAGGTTTCAATAAAATCATTTTTGCCAAACCCTTGTTCGGAAATGATGGCCTTCGCATTGGTTGGATAGCCTTCAATATAATAATGGTGATACACTTTGATGTTTCGTCGTTTCAATTTAGCTTTAAAACGATCGATGGCTTTGGAATGATGATATTGCGTAATAACGACACTACTCACATATAAGTCACGAGATGTAAATTCTTTGATCAAACGTAAAACATCTTCATCGTAGGTGATGTTTAGATCCCCTCGTATTTTATTATTATCAATATCCTTTGCACAGATCACGATCACAATTTCTGCTTGTTCTTTCATGGTCATCAGCATTTGTAGTTTACTATCCGGCGCAAAACCAGGTAATACCCGACTGGCATGATAATCATCAAAGAGTTTACCTCCAAATTCGAGATATAATTTGTCATCAAATTGCGCAATGCGCTCTTGGATATGTGAAGACTGCATATCTAAATATTTTTTATTATTAAATCCTTTTTTCATACGTATCCTTTCGTAAAAAGTTGCCAAGAATATGATAACGATGAAAGAAAAAATTATCAACATAAAAAAAAAGACCCGGCAGCGTGCTAGGTTCGCAGGGGCAGGCCCAACTATCTTCGCCGCGGGAGTGCTTAACTTCTGTGTTCGGGATGTCAACAGGTGTATCCACTCCGCTATCGCTA